>JAUVLS010000124.1 GCA_030600625.1 Bacteroidales bacterium | reverse complement strand
TAATACAGGCGGGCGGCCTAAAAATATAACTTCAGCATTTGTTGGGACACCTTCTGTTCCGGAAAAAATCTGAAGTGTTACATCATCGCCAATAATTTTCACAACCTGGGCTAATCGCCCGTGTACAATAGCCATTTCTTCATAACCAATACCTGTGGCTTTTAAAGAACAAGTAGCTTTAGTAATCTGGGTGATTTTTGTATAAATTTTTTGAAATGCTTTTGTTTCCATTATGCAATCTTTCTTTCTTCGATTAATGAATTAAGTTCTTTCTCGTTCTTTTTGAATTCATCTGATTCATATTCAGAGTAATTCATCTGTTTCATTTGATTTATGATTCTTTTAAAATAAGAACCTACATCTTCAAATGATTCGAAAGAGAACTTAGTATTATAAATATCAAGAACCCAGTTTAACATATATTTCTGACGCTTAAGGGGTGTTGAACAGTCTGTTTTATCAAATGCATCCTGTTGTAAAATCACGAAGTCTATTACTTCACCTTTCCAGAATCTGTCATGATATTCAATCGGCACACCATCATCACCCAGGATATTAATTTGCTCAGAAACTTCTCTGCTTCTGATAAGAATATCTCTTGCTAAACTAATTTTCTCAGGCCATTCCGGATCAATATGTTCTTTTAAATACTCTTTTACTTCAGGATATTCAGCATATTTTGAATAACTTTCTAATGGATCGATTGCCGGATAACGCTTACTATCGGCACGTTGCTGTGAAAGTGCATAGAAACAACGAGCAGCCTTTTTAGTTGATTCAGTTACAGGTTCTTTCAGGTTACCACCGGCAGGTGATACCGTTCCGATAAAAGTAATTGAGCCTGTTTCTCCATTGTTCAGATATGTAAATCCTGCACGGGAATAGAAATTAGAAATAATTGCAGGTAAGTCCATTGGGAACGCATCCTGCCCCGGTAATTCTTCCATTCTGTTCGACATTTCGCGAAGAGCTTGTGCCCAGCGCGAAGTAGAATCAGCTAGTAATAATACTTTTAATCCCATTGCACGATAATACTCTGCCAATGTCATTGCAGTATAAACAGAAGCTTCGCGAGCAGCAACCGGCATATTCGATGTGTTTGCAATAATTGTAGTACGTTCCATCAATTTTCTGCCTGTTCGCGGATCATCTAACTCAGGAAATTCAGCAAAAATTTCCACTACCTCATTAGCACGTTCGCCACAAGCAGCAACGATAATCATATCAGCTTCGGCCTGCTTTGAAAGAGCATGTTGTAATACTGTTTTACCTGTTCCAAAAGGCCCAGGAATAAAACCTGTTCCACCTTCAACAATTGGATTCAAAGTGTCGATTACACGAACTCCTGTTTCCAACAATTTAAACGGACGTGGTTTTTCTTTATATGCTTTAACAGCCAATTTAGCAGGCCATTTTTGAATCATTGTAAGATTGATATCCTTGCCGTTTTCGTCGGTAACAACAGCAATAGTATCCTGGATAGTATATTCACCGGCATCAGTCACACTTTTTACTGTGTATTTACCTTCGAATTTGAAAGGAACCATAATTTTGTGAGGCATCCAGTTTTCCTTCACTTCGCCTAACCAACCACCAGCTTCAAGAACATCGCCAGGTTTAGCAATTGGTTTAAATTCCCATTTTTTATCATCTTCTAGTGGATTTGTGTGTTCTCCGCGTTTTAAGAAAACACCTTCCATTTTATCCAGGTCGTTTTGCAAGCCATCGTAGTTTTTAGATAAGATACCGGGGCCAAGAGTTATTTCAAGCATATGCCCTGTAAAATCTACGGTATTATTTATTTTAAGGCCACGGGTACTTTCAAATACCTGAACATAAGCCTGTGTACCAACAATTTTGATAACTTCAGCCATTAATTTAGTTCCTTCTAAATCAATGTAACATATTTCATTTTGCTGAACAGGTCCGTCAACCTCAACAAACACTAAGTTTGCAATTATTCCTGCTACTTTTCCTTTTGTCATTTTATTTATTTTTTCCATTTATTGCAAATTCTTTAGGAAATTCAAAACCAGATTTTAAATCATCGATGATTTTGCCGAACATTTCACGACCGGTTTCTTCGTCGAGCTCTAACCATCGATATGCCATATCGAGTTTAATTGTATAAGCCAATACAACTTCAATTGTAAAATAATCGAACAGGGTAATCTCTTCTATTTTATCCCATTTAAGTTGGTCTAATCCTTTTTCACGAGCCAATAAATTATTATTCTCAGCAAGTGCTATAATTTCTGAAACGTATGGAAGATCAACTTCTAAACCAAAATCTTTAGCATTACTTTTTAGTATTGCTTTTGTTACAAAATTATCGCCATTGAGCTGTTTCTCGGCTTCAAGGTTAAATTTCCGACAATTATGTCCTATTAAGATATTATTTAGGTTTTGATTGAATCCGAACCATTGTTTTAAAAACTTGTTCTTTGTTTTTAAAACATATTCATAATACATTTCGGCGAGAACATTTTCCCAACTCTTATCTACATTTTCAGACAATTCTTCATCCTTATACAAGTCAACAAAATCATACATGTATTGTGGGAGAATCCCTTGTCTTTCGTCTGAAAACTCAAGTTCGAAATCCTGAACCGTAAAGTTTCCCAATTTATTATGGTTTTCGTAGTCTTCTTTCAGGAAACGGAGAAGTTTTTCATTATCATAAGGTAAAAATAACAGTTCTGCCAATTTATAATCTTCCGGATGAAGATGTTCTTTCAATTCATGCTTAAAATCAAGCATCTGAAAATGAACATCAGTATCATCTAAAAAGATATCTGGTAATCCTGCTATAAAATAGTGATAATAATTACGAAACATAACTATTCTCCCGGGTATAATAATTCAATGGTTTTTGGACGAAGGTATGATTTGAAGAAGTTCTCGAAATCTTCTTCGCTAAAGCTGATTTTGTACGATCCGTCAGCCGGGCCAACTTTAAAACCCCCTTTTATTGTGTCGCTAAAACTTAATTCCAGCTTAGCATTTAATTCTTTTCCTGATTTAGCAGTAAAAAACTTTGCGAATTTTTTTTCAAGATCAGCAGGAAGTAATACAGAAAGATCTATTGTTTCATTTTTCTGAGGGTTCCAGTTTTTAACTACTGTTTCAATAATTTCTTTTACAAATTTTTCGTCGTCAAAAGCTTTTTTAACAGGCTCGTCGATCACTTTACTGACAATCACATCAGTAATTTTTTGCTTTACTGTTCTGATTGTTTGCTTTGCTGCAAGATTCAATTCAGCATCAAGGTTTTTTTTGATCTCAACAGATTTTTGCTCAGCATCAGCTATAATTTTTTGAGCATCTTTCTCAGCAATCTGTTTTAACTTATCAGCTTCAGATTTTGCTTCGGCAAGTATTTTGTCTGCTTCTTCGTTAGCTTTTTCGACCCCCTCGTTATAAAGCTTCTGAGTTAATTCCTGAAGTTTGTTTTCCATATCTATAAGATCTTATTGTTTTTGTGTAAAAAATTGAACTACAAAACTAATAAATTAATTAATTTATCAATAAATATTTAGGTTATTAGATAATTAAATTTCGCGCATTGAATTTTAACTCTCTAAACATGTATTATAATTTACCAAACAAAATATTTCATTTATTGTTTGGATAAAGTGGTTAAAAAAGTCTGAGAAGTTAATTTATTTTTAATGACTATCGGATTATATACCTAATCAATATTTTATAAATTGTTATTACCCTTGAAAGCTAGGTGTTTAGCGGGTTTATTTGTAAATTGAATACCTTATAAAAATTGCTGAAAAGTCTATAAAACATAGCCGCTTAGCACCTTCTTTTAAATTAATAGGAAATCAATCCGATAGTCATATTATTTTTTATTAAAATAATTTAAGGCTGTGTGGTGACTTGTAGAAAATTACAAACTCACCTGCGGAACAAACAGGTTAGGGTAGATTATCCGTTCTCAATTCTAAATAACTTATCATTTTGAGATAATTCTAACCTTTTATTTTCTTCTAAATATTTTTTTAGCTTATCATTATCAAATTTATCTTTTAGTACAGATACAATATATTGACCATTAAATTTGTCTGAGTTTACAAGTTCAAATAAAGTACTTAACTGATGTGAATGAATTCCCTCAATTCTATCGTGCATTTCAAAATTTAATGATTTCAGTCCTATTGCTTTTGTAAAAGCAATGTATGCTAAATCAAAAGCGGCAATTTGAACTTTCTTTTTGCCATCACCAGTATTAGCATCTAAATTATCAATTCTTAGTTTGTAAATATCTTTATCAACATAATGAGATAATACAAATTCTTCATTATACAATTGCTTTGAATAGTAACTAAAATATTCATTGAAAAGTGAAATGTTATCTTTTAATTCGGGTTCTGATTTATCAATTTCTTCATTTATTTCTGATAATCTTTCTGCTTTTTCTTTGATACTTTTTTCTAAGCTTTTTATTTGTTCTAATTTTTCCTCAAACTGACCTTTCTTTTCAAATTTTGCATTTAGCTCTTCTACTAATAATTCATAGTCTGACAAAGAACCTGAATTTGATAATTTACTACCTATCTTTTCTTCGTTTTGTAATTCGGCATTTAACTGCTCTTTTAATTTTACAACTTCATTTTGAATAGCAGGTATATCTTTTGAAACGAATTTAAGTTTATTTCGAATCAGTGAATTATGAAACTTTACAGCATCTTCAAACTTCTTTTGCAATTCAGGAATAAATGATTTTGTCTCAGAATACATAGTTTTCAATGCTTCATTATCAACAGTTGAAATGTTTTCTTTCAAATCATTTATATTTTCTTGCATTAAATTCAATCGCATCTGCTTTTCAGATAATTTTGATGAAATTAAATTTATTTTTTCTTTTATGAATTTCAATTTTTCAAACTCTTCCTGATATTTTGGTGACACATTAAATTTCTTCTTGTTGTCATTTAATTCCGAAATATCGTTTTGTAAGGTTTTTAAAACTTGTTCAATAGTTGTTGCAGGTTGTTTACCTGAAATTCTATTTAAATAATTTTTTTCAGATTTTAATTGTTCATCAATAATCTGTTTTTCTGATAAAAGTTCATTTTTACCTTTAACACCAAACATGTATAAAAATATTGTTTCATATACAGTATCTTTAGTTGATGTATGCAAATATTTAATGATATTATTCATTTTCAGAGCATCATTTCTAATAAAGCGAGATACAATTTGTCTGAATGTTGGTTTGTCTGCTTTTATTCCAAAAATGAGTTTATTTAATTCAATATTATAATCTTTTTTAATATTTGGATAATTCTCTCCGTTAATTGATGCAATTTTTTGTTTACGTTGTAAAAAGTTTCTTTTTAAAATAATTTCTTT
>JAUVLS010000176.1 GCA_030600625.1 Bacteroidales bacterium | reverse complement strand
TTGAAATTGCATCGGCATTAATAATTCTAATCTTTAAAATACCATTCCGTAAATCGGAACAGCATTTTAAAGAAGAATTAATTTAAAAACCTTGTTATTTGTAATAAATGTTTGAGAAATTTTTACATCAAACACCTTTTTTTCGACTTGTAATTCCATTTTTAGCTGGTATTTTATTTCAGATAAACTACCCTTTAATAAATGTTTCAATTATTTATATACTGTCTTCGTTATTTATTGTAGCCTTATTATTTGGTGTAATTAAATTAACCCGAAACTATAGCATAAATAAAATATGGGGAGTACTTGTATCCCTAACATTATTTTTTTCCGGAATGCAATTAGTCAGTATTAAACAACAAAACATATATTATTTTGATAATACTGAATACACATTTATTGCCACACTAACAGAACAACCCGAAGAAAAAGAGAAATCTGTAAAAACAGTTTTAATAATCGATTACGTTATAGACTCCATAAATTACAAAACAAATAATACTAAAGTTATTTGCTATTTTCAAAAAGATAGCTCAACACTCAATTTAAATTTAGGAGATCAGATTCTTGCAAAAACATATTTGAATGAAATTAAACACAGTGGAAATCCATATGCTTTTAATTATAAAAAATATTTGAAATACAAGGAAATATATAACCAGTGCTATATAAAAGCAGATCATTATAATATTATTGCTCATAATAAAGGACCAAAAGTCAGAATTCTTTCTAACAAAATAAGGCAAAAATTGCTTGGCATATATCAAAAGAATAATATATCCGGAGATGAATTTGCAGTTTTATCGGCACTTACCCTGGGATACAAAAGTGAACTTACACCTGAATTAAAAGAAAGTTTTTCAGCCAGTGGAGCTATGCATATTTTGGCTGTTTCGGGGTTGCATGTCGGAATTATATTCATTATTCTTTGTAAACTTTTATCTTTCCTTCAAAAAAATAAATATGGTAAAATACTTCAATCGATTATTATCATAATAGTTTTATTCTTTTACGCTTTCTTAACAGGCTTATCCGATTCTGTTTTACGTGCAACTATTATGTTCACTTTTATCAGCTTTGGTATAATGTTTACCCGCCAGACCAATATTTATAACACAATATCGGCATCTGCTTTAGTGCTCTTAATAATAAACCCTTATTCAATTATGAATGTTGGTTTTCAGTTATCGTACGCTGCAGTTATTAGCATTGTGTTTTTTCAGCCAAAAATTTATTCCTTATTATATTTTAAAAACACTATTCCTAATTATATATGGCAATTAATATCTGTTGCGATTGCAGCTCAGCTTGGTACTTTCCCAATCACAATATATTATTTTGATCAGTTTCCATTGTATTTTATTTTATCAAATATTATAATTATCCCTGTTGCTACTATCATTGTTTATGGTGCCATAATACTATTTGCTTTGTCTTTCTCAAATATATTAACACTCTACATTTCAAAGCTTTTGAACTTTACAACTTTCTTTCTTAATCGCAATGTAAATTTTATTGAACAACTTCCTTGTTCAAAAATCGATCAAATTCTTATTGATCGTTACGAGGTAATAATACTTATGATTCTGATATTCTTAATATCGTTTTTTATCATAACTAAAAGGATTAATTTCTTTAAGTATGCACTATGGATATTATCAGGTTTAATACTTTATAATATTTCATCTGCTTATTTAAAATCCAACAGATCGGTTTTTACAATTCATAATATTCCAAAATTAAGTGCCATAAATTTTATTGAGGGGAAAAAGGCATTTTTCATTTACAATAAAAAATTTGATGCAAATGATAAAAATATTATATATAATGTTGCACCATTATGGCAAGAATATGAAATAGAAGAAAAGAATACTACTCTTATGCAATCATGTAAGTCAATTAATTATTTTTCATTTAAGAATAAAAGAATCGTTCAACTAAAAAATGATTCAATTGTTAATTTCCTCCCTAAACAAAAATTAGAAATTGATTATATTATCTTATCTGAAAATATCAATATTAATATTAGTGACTTAAAACAATATTTTGAGTTTAATAAAATCATTTTTGATTCATCAAACTCCTTTTACAAAATTAATAATTGGGAAAAAGAGTGTAATCAAACCAATACAAGTTTTTATAATATTCTTGATAAAGGTGCATTTATAGAGTATCTTTAACTACAATTATCAGTAGTTAATAAAAAAAACATCTTATTAATAGAAATTTCAAAATAGAATATTTTAATTTGCTATTTATATTATTTTTGTTGCCCAATATTATTTGAGCTAATACAGAAAACAAACCAATAAAGAATGAAAATTATTGTTGCCGGAGCCGGTGAGGTTGGAACGCACTTAGCCAAAATGTTAAGCAGCGAATTTCATGATATAACGGTGATCGACCCGGATGCAGAAAGTTTAAAAAACATAGATTCAAATCTTGATTTGTTAACCATAACAGGTTCTGCTACTTCTTTCGAAATTTTAAAAGAAGCAAAAGTTAAAAAAGCTGATTTATTTATTTCTGTCACCCACTCTGAAGAAACAAATATTACCGCAGCAATAATGGCAAAAATGCTTGGTGCAAAAAAAACAATTGCAAGAGTTGATAATTATGAATATATAGAACCTGAAAACATATCACATTTTATCAGACTAGGAATTGATTACTTGATTTACCCTGAACGAATTGCTGCACGCGAAGTCGTTAATTTACTTGGACAAGGTGAGATATTTGAATCGGTTGATTTCTCTGGCGGAAAACTATCTCTTTATGTATTAAAACTAGATGAAAAAGCCCCTGTAATTAATCAAACACTTATTGATGTAATAAAAAACAACAAGCAAATTGAATTTAGAGCCGTTGCTATAGCACGAAACGGAAAAACCATTATTCCAAGAGGGAATGACTATTTTCAAGTAAATGATTTAGTTTATGTTGTAACAAATAAATCCGGGATACCTGACGTTTTAAAATATTCGGGGAAGAAAAAAATTGAAATCAAGAATATAATGATTCTTGGTGGAAGCCGGATTGGTAAAAGAGTTGCAAAATCGCTCGAAAACAGGTTTAATATAAAACTTATTGAGATTGATAAAAACAAAAGTGCCAAACTAGCCGACTTTCTCAACAACTCACTGGTTATAAATGGCGATGGAAGAGATATTGATTTGCTAAATCAGGAAGGTTTATCAAATATGGATACTTTTATTGCTGTTACCGGCAACTCCGAAACTAATATTTTATCTTGCTTACTGGCTAAGAAAATGGGAGTCAAAAAAACTATAGCTGAAATTGAAAATATTGATTATATTGATCTTGGCGAGAGTATGGGTATTGATACTATCATAAACAAAAAACTGGTTACTGCAAGTAGAATCTTTAAATTCACAATGAGTGCCGAGGTTGAAACGATGAAATGCCTGACAGGTTCAGATGCCGATGTTTTGGAATTCGTCGCAAAAAAAGATTCTATAATAACAAAAGAAAGTTTAAGAAATATTGATTTTCCAAAAGATGCAATAGTTGGTGGAATTATTAGAGGAAATAAATCATTTATAGCAACAGGAGATTCAATAATTGAATCTGATGACAGAGTTGTTGTATTTGCCTTACCTTCTGCTGTAAAAAAACTGGATAACTTATTTAATCGATAATGATTAATAAAAAGATCATTCTTCAGGTAATGGGTCTCCTCCTTCTGATAGAAGGATTCTTTCTTGGTATATCATCACTTGTTAGTTTATATTATGGCCAGTATGATTTGGTTGCTTTACTGGTTACAACTGCTTTGTGCTTTTCTGTAGGGATTATCTTGAGGTTGTTAACACATAAAGCTGAAAAGAATATTGGTAAACGAGAAGGCTATATCATTGTTAGTCTGGTATGGGTAGTATTTTCATTATTTGGAGCATTCCCTTTTGTTATTAGTGGTGCAATACCATCGTACACCGATGCTTTTTTTGAAACTATTTCGGGTTTTACAACTACCGGCGCTTCAATTTTAAATGATATTGAAGCAATGCCTCAAGGACTGTTGTTCTGGAGAAGTTTAACACAATGGCTTGGTGGCATGGGGATTATTGTATTATCTATTGCAATTTTACCAATGTTTGGTATTGGAGGAATGCAATTATTTGTTGCCGAAGTTCCCGGACCAACACCCGATAAACTCCATCCAAGAATTAAAGAAACAGCAAAAAGACTTTGGGGAATATATATTTTATTTACT
>JAUVLS010000049.1 GCA_030600625.1 Bacteroidales bacterium | reverse complement strand
GCAGTTGCAAAAATTTCAATTATTTGAACATTAGAATTTAGCAATTCATCAACTAATTTTTCTCCTTCAGCAAAAAAACATTGATGAATTTCTCTGTATTTCTTTTTTTTAATGGAATTTATGAATTTAATTTTATTTTTGTTGTACATGTTTCTCTAATTATACAATATTTGGTGGTTTCTAAAAATTCAAAGTTCAAGGCTTTTAAATTTTTCAAGGCTCGATTTTACTTCTGTAAATGAGGGTTTTGAAAAATTTGAGTAACGCAGAAATTTGGATTTTTAGAAGTTACCTATTCTAAATTATTGAATGTAAATATATAATAAAGCGTTGAGATTTTTCATGTTATTAAATAAATCAAATATAAATCGGTTAGGATCATTAATTATTTTAATCGCAATTATCTTTTCTTCATGTAGTCCTGTAAAAAAAGTTCCGGATGATGAGTTCTTACTCGACAGATATAAAATAAAAGTCAGAGAAGGCAAAGTAAAAAAAGATGAGATTAAAAATTATGTCAGGCAGAAACCAAATAAAAGAATCCTGGGTATCCGGTTTCACTTATGGTTATATAACCTATCAAAGGAAGATAAAGATAAGGGGCTTAGTAACTGGTTTAAAACCATTGGTGAAGAACCTGTTATTTATGATGAATATTTATCTAATAAATCCATCGATCTATTAAAATCCTATTTTGATAATAAGGGTTATTATAATTCTACGGTGAAAGATACGGTTCAATTAAAAAGAAAAAGAGCCAGAATCCTATATAAAGTCGAAATCAATGATCCTTATAAAATAAAAAGGATAAATTATACTTGCAGCGATACTAGTCTGGCTCCCGATGTTATGCCAGATACTATTAATTCACGGATAAATACAGGCGATAATTTTGATCTTGATTTATTAGAGGATGAAAGGCAGCGTATTGAGACTAATCTTAAAAATAAGGGTTATTATAGATTTAATAAAGATTTCATCTTTTTCCAGGCAGATAGCTCGGCAAAATCTCTTGAAGTTGACTTATTTATGAATATACATAAGTTTCAAAAGAAAGGACCCGATAATACCATAATTAAAACCAGCCATAAAAAATATGTTATTAATAAAGTTTATGTATTTACCAATTTTGACCAAAAGGAAGCTTTGTCTTTAGGTGAAAGTTACTATAATAACCTGGATACAACTTATATTGACGGGATTTACTTTATTTCTAAAGGAATTGATAACCTAAACAAGAGAGTTGTTGTACAATCAAACTTTATACAGGAAGGAGAGCAATATTCCCTTTATAATGCTAATAAAACCTACAAACATTTAAATTCCTTAAGGTTATTTAAAATAATAAATATTCAATTTAATACGGTTGATTCATTAGAGAATGATAGCCTGAATCTTGGTTATTTAGATTGTAATATTCAGCTCTCAAAGTATCTTATGCAGTCATATACAATCGAACTTCAAGGAACAAATTCTTATGGTAATATTGGTGTTGGAGGAAATTTACTTTATCGGCACAGGAGTTTGTTTGGAGGAGCCGAAATTACAGATTTTAGAATTAATGGTGCAGTCGAGGCAATTGATGAACAAAATGTAGCTGGAAATTATTATACAACAGAACTGGGTGGAAATGTAACGGTTAGTATTCCTAAATTTATATTGCCTGTATTTAAAGCCAAAAAGTTTAGCAAAAAGTATAGCCCTAAGACACAGATTTTTGCAGGATATAACTTCATGGATAGAATTGATTATCGGAGGACAATTACCAACATGTCTTATGGATATATTTGGGATGGTAATAAATTTTTGAAGCATTCGGTAAAACTTCTTGAACTGAATGCAGTAAAATTACCTTATGCTACACAAGAATTTAAAGACTATATCGACTCTGTTAATTTACGAAGTAGTTATGATGATCATCTTGTATCAGTAACCAGTTATAGTCTGGTATTTAATAATCAGGATATTAAAAAGAGAAGAGATTTTTATTTCTTTAGATTAAATACCGAGATATCAGGTAATATATTGTTTGGTATTAGCGAACTAACCAATGCATCAAAAGATAAAAATGGAAGTTATACGGTTTTAGGTGTGCCTTTTTCACAATATGCAAAGTTTGATATAGACTTCAGATATTATGATGTAACAGATAATTCAAATACACTGGCTTATAGATTTTTTGGGGGAGTAGGAATTCCTTATGGTAATTCAGAATCACTACCTTTCGAAAAAATGTATTTTTCGGGAGGAGCAAACAGCATAAGAGCATGGAGTGTTAAAGATTTAGGTCCGGGATCTTATACCGGAGGATCAGGAACCAGATTTCCGAATCAAACCGGTGATATAAAACTTGAAGCAAATATAGAGTACAGATTTAAATTATTTTGGGTATTGGAAGGTGCCTTATTTATTGATGCAGGAAATGTCTGGAATCTTAATTCTGACAAACTTGAAGGAGGAATGTTCCGTATGAATGAGTTTTATAAGGAATTTGCTATAGGATCCGGAGTTGGTACTCGTTTTGATTTTTCATTTTTAATTTTTAGGCTCGACTTTGGAGTAAAACTCAGAGACCCGGCTTTACCTGATGGAGAACGTTGGATTCTTGAGAATAGAAATCTTACCTGGCAAGATGATGTTATTATAAATATTGGTATTGGATATCCTTTCTAATATGTTTTTACGCTGAACGTAGTCGAAGCATACTTTATTAGAATCTAATGTATGTTTGGTTATGCCGTTTTTTGTCATTCCTGCGAAGGCAGGAATCTAATTTGTACAATATTAAGTTTAAATTTTTTTAAATTTGTTCGTAATCGTAATTTTAATAAACACTTTTAGTGTTAATCGTTTTAAAAAGCCACCACCTTTGGTTGTTGTTGTTTACTTTTTAATTTGTTTAGTTTTCATACTTTATTAAAAATATAACATCTAACTTATTCATATCTTGAATAAGTATATTCAATATTATTTGTTAAATTTGTGTGAGTTTAATCATTTAAATTTTAAAGCATATGTCTTACAACAAAATCTTGGAATTATTAGGAGATAAAGCAAATTATCTATTAAATCACAAATCAAAAACTATCAGTAAAGATCAGCTACATTTACCGGGGCCTGATTATATTGATAATGTTTTTTGTCATACAAATCGTACTCCACAAGTTATGGGATCAATGCAGCAAATGTTTAATAAAGGTCGTTTAGCCGGCACGGGTTTCCTTTCAATTTTACCTGTTGACCAGGGTATTGAGCATACGGCAGGTTCTTCATTTGCTCCAAACCCAATTTATTTCGATCCTGAAAATATTGTTAAACTTGCTATTGAAGGTGGTTGTAATGCAGTTGCTTCTACATTTGGAGTTCTTGCATCTGTATCCAGAAGATATGCTCACAAAATTCCATTTTTGGTTAAAATAAACCATAATGAGTTAATGACATATCCGAATAAATTTGATCAGATACTTTTCGGAACAGTTGAAGAAGCATGGAATCTTGGAGCAAAAGCAGTTGGTGCTACTATATATTTTGGCTCAGAGGAATCTAATCGTCAAATTATAGAAGTTGCTGAAGCTTTTGAAAGAGCTCATGAGTTGGGAATGGCTACTGTTTTATGGTGTTACACTCGTAACTCCGGGTTTAAGAAGGATGGAGTTGATTATCATACTGCTGCCGATTTATCTAGTCAGGCAAATCATTTAGGGGTTACTATTCAAGCAGATATTATTAAGCAAAAATTACCAACTTGTAATGGTGGATTTAAAGCGATTGATTTTGCAAAAACTCACGATAAAGTTTATTCCGAACTTACAACAGATCATCCAATCGATTTAACAAGATACCAGGTTATTAATAATTATATGGGTCGAATAGGATTAATTAATTCAGGAGGTGCATCATCAGGTGCATCGGATTTAGCTGAGGCCGTTCAAACGGCTGTTATTAACAAGAGAGCTGGAGGAATGGGATTAATCTCAGGTCGAAAAGCATTCCAGCGTCCAATGAAAGAAGGTGTTGAGTTGCTAAATTCAATTCAGGATGTTTATTTAGCTAAGGAAATTGATATAGCATAAAATAATACTTACAAATAAATTTAAGACAGAGATTTTTCTCTGTCTTTTTTTATTTTGCACTAAACTATATTTTGCAAATCAAGTCAATTTTTGTAAAATTGTTCAATTTTGAATTTAACACAAATAATAATATGGCAAATATAGATTTTTCACAAAGGGATAGTTTTACTAGTAAATTTGGTGTTATTGCAGCAGCAGCTGGATCGGCAATAGGCTTAGGTAATATTTGGAGATTCCCTTATGTTGTAGGAGAGAATGGTGGTGCTGCATTTTTATTTATATATCTGGCTTTTATATTTGCCATCGGAATACCAGTAATGCTCTCAGAATTTACAATTGGCAGGAGTGCGCAACTTAATCCATATGGAGCATTTAAAAAATTGGCACCAGGAAAACCTTGGTACCTTGTTGGTTTGATGGGAGTGATTGCGGCATTTATGATTCTGGCATTTTATACAGCCGTTGCAGGATGGACTTTTGAATATATATATCAATCAATAATAAATGGATTTGAGGGTAAAAATTCGAATGAATTGGGAGTAATGTTTGATAACTTTAGGGAAAGTTCATTCAGACCAATTTTATGGTTTGCAATTTTTATGTTTTTAACTTCCTGGATTGTTAATTCAGGTATTAAAAATGGAATCGAAAAGTATGCAAAAATATTAATGCCATTATTGTTAGTGTTGATAATTGTTTTGTGTGTTCGGTCAATTACATTGCCTGGAGCAGGTGCCGGTTTAAAATTTTTATTTAAACCTGATTTCTCAAAAATTACTGCAAATACAGTTTTACAAGCCTTGGGTCAGGCTTTCTTCTCGTTGAGTATTGGCATGGGAACACTTATAACATATGGCTCTTATATTAGCAAAAAGGATAATCTTGGAAACATAGCTGTAAGTGTTTCTTTAGCAGATACATTTATTGCTATTTTGGCTGGGGTTGCTATTTTTCCTGCTGTTTTTGCTTTTGGTATTGCTCCAAGTGCAGGAGAAGGATTGGTTTACAAAACACTACCGGCTATTTTCCAGCAAATGCCTGGAGGTTACATCTTTTCATTAATGTTCTTTATATTACTTGGTGTAGCTGCATTGACTTCAACAATTTCCGTACTTGAAGTTATTGTAGCTTATTTTGTTGAAGAATTAGGAATGGTCCGAAAGAAAGCAACAATTGTAGCTAGTTTGTCCGTTTCTGTTCTCGGGATTTTATCAGTAATGTCCTGGGGTGCTTTGAAGAATGTCACATTATTTGGTGAAAATATATTTGGGATATTAAATTATACATCTGCAAATATTTTATTGCCTTTGGGAGGGCTTCTAATTGTTGGATTTATAGGTTGGTATTATGGTGGTGCAAAAACAAAAGCAGAACTTTCTAATGATGGCACTTTAAAAGTAAAATATTTTCCTGTTTTTATATTCATTATTAAGTTTATAGCTCCAATTGCTATTGCTCTAGTATTTTTAAATAGTATTGGAATAATAAAATTTTAGTAATATTATTAGATGCTAAAGAAACGATTTAGAGAATATTTCACATTTACAAAAAAGGAGCGCAATGGTATAATTGTACTCCTTGTTATTTTAATTCTTTTAGTACTGGTAAAGGTTTATCAGAATAATAAATCATTTGGAGATATTGTTTTAATTGATGATGATTTTCAAAAAGATATTGAAAAATTTGAAGAATCATTAATCCCTAAAAAAGTTAGTAAAAAAAATAAGCGCATTTCTTATGCAGATCAGGTTGATACTCATAAAGAGGAGTGGTGTAAACCTGAAATGTTATTTGATTTTAATCCTAATAAGGTATCGGGAAAAAAGTTGAAAGAGCTTGGGTTGACTAAAAAGCAAATTAATATATTAATAAATTTTAGAAATAAGGGAGGGAAGTTTTATAAAAAAGAAGATCTTCTTAAAATTTACGGAATTGAAATAGAGCAATACAAGATTCTTGAGCCTTATATAATTCTTGAGGAGAAAAATAATATTCAGGAAAGGAAAAAGTTTATTGATAGAAAGACAGAACCGAAGATCTTTATTAAAATTAATTCCGCAACAAAAGAAAATTTGATACAATTGCATGGAATAGGCAATAGCTTTGCCGAAAGAATTATTAAATACAGAGATTTATTGGGAGGCTTTTATAAAAAAGATCAATTATTAGAAGTTTATGGAATGGATTCAACGCGTTATTTAGGATTTATTCAAGATGTGTTAATTGATACTAATCTGATCAATAAAATAAGTTTAAATGAAGCGGATTTTAAAACACTTATTCGGCATCCGTATTTGAATAAATATCAAACTGAAGCTATCCTGAAATATAAAGAAGTAATGGGAAGTTTTTCAAAAATTGAACAAATCTATCAAAATAACCTTTTAACAAAAGAGGAATATTCAAAATTAGAACCATATTTAAAACTTAAATAGGAATATAATTTTGACATTTGTATAAAATTTTTGTATATTTATTTACTGAGACTTTTGTATGTTATAGTATTGATTATAAGAGTGGTAAATCTTTAAAAATAGATTAGTATTCATCGAAAATTATTTTTTTATTTTTTTTTAGTAGATAATTTTTGAAAAGTGCATTTTAAATTAATATTTTTGCGGCTCTATTTTAAAAAATAAATGAATTAATTATGATTGTAGTACCATTAAAAGAAGGTGAAAATATCGAGCGAGCTTTAAAAAAGTTCAAAAGAAAGTTTGAAAAAACAGGTGTTGTTAAAGAATTAAGGGAAAGACAAGCTTTTACTAAGCCATCAATTAAGAAAAGAGAGCAGAGGAAAAAAGCTATCTACGTTCAACAAATACAACAAAAAGAGGAATAGTTCATATAGGGTGAGTATGCTGTACCAGTTGGTATTTGATTTACTTTTAATTTTTAATTAACCCTATATGTTCAAAGATTTTTTTCTAAAATATTTACAATTCGAGAAACGTTTCTCAGTAAACACAATCAAATCATACGAAAATGATTTGAAACAATTTACTGGTTTTATTAAAATAAATTTTAATAAAAATGAAATTCATCTCGCCGATGAGAAATTAGTTAGGGCTTGGGTTGTAAGTTTAATGGAAAAAGATTTTTCTGCTTTATCCATCAATCGAAAGATTTCTACACTAAAAACTTTTTTTAAATTTTTATTGAGAGAAGGCCATGTTAAGTCCAATCCTATGGATAAAGTAATTGCCCCTAAAAAATCCAAAAAACTGCCGTCTTTTGTTGAGGAAGAGCAAATAAACAATCTATTAGATGATTATTCATTTGGTGATGACTTTCCCGGTATTCGAAACAAAACAATTATTGAAATGTTTTATAATACAGGAATGAGATTGTCTGAGTTAATAGGATTAACAAACAATAGTATTGATTTGCATAATGGTACAATTAAGGTCTTGGGTAAAAGAAATAAAGAAAGAATATTACCTGTTCATTCACATTTTATTAAGTCAATACAAGATTATATTTTATCACGAGACAAAGAATTTTCTAATCTTACTCATGATTTTTTATTTGTTACGGATAAAGGAAACAAGCTATATGAAAAGTTTGTATACCGATTAGTAAATAAATATTTAAACTTGGTTACTACAATCGAAAAAAAGAATCCGCATATTTTGCGACATACTTTTGCTACACACTTATTAAATCATGGGGCAGATCTTAATGCCATTAAAGAATTGCTGGGTCATGCAAATCTAGCGGCTACTCAGATCTATACTCATAATACATTTGAGAAATTAAAAACTATTTATAAACAAGCTCACCCTAGAGCATAAAAATTTGGAGGAGTTATTATGGACATTAAAATTCATTCGATTCACTTTGATGCCGACAAAAAACTTATTGATTTTATTAAGAGTAAAGTGAAAAAACTAATCCAGTTTTACGATAATATAATTGGTGTAGAAGTTTTTTTACGCGTGGAAAAAAACCAGGGAACTGAAAACAAATTAGCTGAAATTAGACTTGATATACCAGGTAACGATATTTTTGCCAAGAAAAAGAGTAAAAGTTTTGAAGAATCTATCGATAATTGTTTAGAAGCAATAAAACGTCAATTAACTAAATTTAAAGAAAAACAAAGAGGTGTTTAATAATTATATTAAAAACATGAA
>JAUVLS010000290.1 GCA_030600625.1 Bacteroidales bacterium | reverse complement strand
TACTAAAATTTGCCAAATTACAGATTATAAGCAAATAATTAATTTTTAAATCTTTGATTGCTAAATCAAAATAGCTACTTTTGCACAAAATCATTACAAATTATGGAATATAATACAAGCAGAAATAAACTCGTATTACCTGAGTACGGAAGAAATATCCAAAAAATGGTTAATCTTACAAAAGCAGAGCCTGATAAGGAGAAAAAGAAGAAAATGATACAAGCAATAATTGCTATTATGGGTAATATGAATCCACACCTTAGAGATATTGCTGACTTTAAACACAAACTTTGGGATCATCTTGCAATTATCTCAGACTTTGACCTTGATTTAGACTCACCTTACGAACTCCCGGAAATAGAAACTTTAAATGCAAAACCGGAAAAGGTTCCTTATAATACAAAGAATGCCAAATTTAAACACTACGGTCAAACTATTGAAAAAATGGTTAAAGTTGCCGTTGATATGGAAGATGGCGAGTTGAAAAATATACTTGTTCAGCTTATTGCTAACCATATGAAAAAAAGCTACTTGACATGGAATAAAGAAGCCGTAGCTGATGAACATATATTTAAAGATTTAAAAACTCTTTCTGAAGGAAAAATTGATTTAAATACTGAAGGAACTATATTGAGGGAAACAAAGGATATATTAGCAAAAAATAAACGCAGAAGAGTTCAAAGAAAGAAATAATTTTCTAACTAAAACTTAACCCCTATGAGTTCGTTTGTTGTCAAGGGTGGTAAAAAACTTAAAGGTGATATTTACCCTCAGGGAGCAAAAAATGAAGCACTTCAGATTCTTAGTGCTGTTCTTTTAACACCTGAAAAAGTTACAATCCATAACATTCCGAACATCAAAGATGTAAATAAACTCATTGATTTATTGGATAGCATCGGAGTTAATGTTGAAAAAATAAATGAGTCATCATATTCTTTTACTGCTGAAAAAATAAACTTTGAATACCTGCATTCAGAAGAATACCGGGAAAAATCAACCAGCCTTCGCGGATCAATAATGATGATTGGCCCTTTATTAGCAAGATTTGGGAAAGGGTACATTCCAAAACCGGGAGGCGATAAAATTGGACGTCGGAGAGTTGATACACACTTTATCGGTTTCGAAAAGCTTGGTGCTAAATTCGAATTTAGCCATAAAGAGAATTCATATAAAGTTAAAGGCAAAAATCTTCGAGGCACAAAAATGCTACTCGATGAAGCTTCTGTTACTGGTACTGCCAACATAATAATGGCAGCTGTTTTAGCACAGGGTCAAACGGAAATTTATAACGCAGCATGTGAACCATACATTCAGCAACTTTGTAAAATGCTTGTAAGTATGGGTGCAAAAATTTCAGGCATTGGTTCAAACTTACTTACCATTGACGGTGTTAAAGAATTGAAAGGTTGCGAACACACTATTCTTCCTGATATGATTGAGGTTGGTAGTTTTATAGGATTAGCTGCCATGACAGGATCCGAGATTACTATAAAGAATGTTTCATTCGAAAATTTGGGAATCATACCAAATTCATTTAAGCGTTTAGGAATCAAGCTCGAAAAAATTGGGGATGATATTTTTATTCCGGAACAAAAACATTACCAGATAGAAACTTTTATTGACGGATCAATAATGACAATAGCCGATGCTCCATGGCCGGGACTAACACCAGATCTTTTAAGTGTTATGCTAGTAGTTGCTACACAAGCAAAAGGGAGTGTTTTAATTCACCAGAAAATGTTTGAGAGCCGTTTGTTCTTTGTGGATAAATTAATTGATATGGGTGCGCAAATAATTTTATGTGATCCACACAGGGCTAATATCATTGGATTAAACAATCAAATTCAATTACGAGCAACCGATATGACCTCACCTGATATTCGTGCAGGAGTAGCACTTCTAATTGCTGCATTATCAGCAGATGGAACAAGTACCATTCATAATATAGACCAGATTGATCGTGGGTATCAAAATATAGATGCGCGATTAAATGCCATTGGAGCTGACATTAAAAGAATAAATTAATCACTCTCTCTGCCTTTATAAATTAATGAAGTAAAGTTAAATTATATTGAGAAAATTTGACCGATGAATTAACAGGAAAGATGGAATATTGGAATAATGTAAATAAAAATATTTAAATCCATCATTCCATAATTCCAACTAAACTACAATGCTCAATTCCCTATATATTAATAAATTTAACTGCCAGTTTGATTAGAAATTATATTTAATTTGGTATTTCATTGTCAGGTTTTCTATTATACATTATTTTTGCGTGCCAATTTGACGTAAAAAATCTATTTGGCAAAAATTTTGATATCAATAAAGCCAATTAAATTAACGGATAATCAATTTTCAAAAGAAGACGAAAATGACAAAGAAGACGAAGGATAACATAGAAGAAAATAAAAAGCCTAAAGCTACTCAGCAAAATAAAAAACAAAAAGAGAAACCTGCCGACCTGTCTGCCAAACAGGCAGGCAAGACAAGTCCGGCAAGCGGAGCTAAAACAAAAAAAGCTGAAAAAACTGTCAAAAAAGAAGAAGCTGCTGTTGAAAAAAAGATCAAAAAAACAGAAAAAGAAAAAATTGTAGAACTAAACGATAAATACCTACGTTTAGCTGCAGAATACGATAATTACCGTAGAAGGACTTTGAAAGAAAGAATGGAACTTACTAAGACTGCCGGCGAAGATATTCTGCTTAATATTTTACCTGTCATGGATGATTTCGAGCGTGCTTTAGGTTCTAT
>JAUVLS010000090.1 GCA_030600625.1 Bacteroidales bacterium | reverse complement strand
GTTAACATACATTTTGTCCAATATTTCAAAATACTCATTGTAAAAAGAGAATGATTGAACCTGTGATACAATTAACGAAAATATTGGGTCGCTAAAACCTGATACTTTCGAAGCAACAATCTTTTCATTGTATTTATCAGGTTGAATAAATTCTTTTTCGTTAACGGTTTCAAGTATTAACAAATGGTGATTTTTAAGATTTTTTTCCAGCCGGCTTTTTTTGTATTTAACACTATCCGAGATATTGGCAGTATCTTTTCCTAATGTAAAAATCATCTTATTATATAATGTACAAGAAAAGGAACTCATTTTCTCAGGATTATTTAAATCCCTGTTTTCAATAACTTTATTAATGATTCGATTGGCAGGATTCTCTCCGGGAAGTATAACAATCTCTTCGAGATTAAAAGTTTTTGGATGAAGCCTTATAAAGATGTTATCCAGTAAGTTTTTCTGCTTTAATAATACAGTGTCCGGGTGATATCCCAGGTAGCTTATATGAAGCTCATGGATTGGTTTTGTGCTGGCAATACTGAAATTCCCATCGATATTTGTTGTTGTTCCAAGATTCGATTTTCCATAAATGATATTTACAAAAGGTAAAGGTTTTTCTGTTTCTGAATCGATAATTTTACCTGTAATTTCTTGAGCGCAAATAATGTTACTTATTATTATAAGTACAACAACAAAAAATATTCTTTTACACATGCATATTTAGCTTTTTACTATTTGTTACTAATGATTGCTAAAACCTTCAGTAAAAATAATAATAAGATTTTTGTAATGAAATAGTTTTGTTTACCCACACCTAGTTTTACGAACAATTCCTTTCAAGGGGTTGTATGGAGTGGTGCAATGGATGAAACTGCTAGTTTATATATAATTTGTATATTTACTGTATAAAGAACAATTTTCTTCTGATGATAGAATATAAATACAATAAAAAAGAAGATATTTTTTATGTTAAAAGATATGGAGAAGTGTCATTTGATAACATGATAGAATATATAAATAATATTAGTAAACAATCTCTGAATCATAAAAGCCTTTATTTATTGACTGACACAAGAGAATCTATTACTAAATTTAATATAGAAGATTTTCCTTTTATCCTCAATGAAATAAAAAAACGACTTCATAATTATGAGGAAGTTAAAGATGCAATTATTGTTGAAGCTCCATTAAATGCAGCATTTAGTATGTTTTTTGAGAATATATCAAAGGAGCTTGAAAATTATCATTATAAAGCATTTTCAACAGTGGCTGCTGCAAAAAAATGGTTAAAAATAAGATAACTAAACCCAACATTAAAGATAAGTATGTCTGTGCAATGGTTTCTATTGGCAGACAAGAATTGCTAAATATTACAGTTTTAAAAAATAATCTTTGAATTATTTAAATGATTTTCTTTTTAGGATAGATATTTCTTGTGGCGTAAGGAACCTCCATTTTCCGCGTGGCACATTCTTTTTTGTTAAGCCTGCAAAATAAACACGGTCAAGTTTTTTAATTTTATAACCCAGCGATTCGAAAATTCTACGAACAATTCTATTTTGCCCGGAATGAATCTCAATTCCTACCTGCGTTTTATCTTTTTCATCAACATAACTAATGGCATCTGCCTGAATAAAATCATCATCCAATTGAAGGCCTTCAATAATTTTTAGCATGTCACCTTTAATCAGGTTTTTATCTAATTGCACGTGATAAATTTTCTTTTTATTATAACTTGGATGAGTAAGCTGCTTGGTTAATTCTCCATCGTTGGTTAATAATAAAACTCCGGTTGTATTTTTGTCAAGTCGCCCAACAGGGTACACTCTTTCAGGACAAGCATTTTTAACTAAATCAATTACTGTTCTGTCGGCATGCTTATCCCTAACCGTTGTTACAACATCTTTGGGTTTATTTAAAAGGATATAAACTTGTTGTTCCCGGCTTATTTTTTTGCCTTTATATCTAATGTCGTCTTTTGGAGAGACTTTTACTCCTAATTCTCTAATAACATTTCCGTTAACAGAAATCTCCCCGGCTTTTATTAAATCATCAGCATCACGGCGAGAGCAAATACCTGCATTTGATATAAACTTATTTAATCGTAATGGTTCATTCCATTCCGAAATTTTTCTTTTTAAATCTTCTTTCCCTGTTGCTTCTTTTTTAAAAGATGGTTTTCTTTTCGAATTTTTTTGTCCTTTGCTTCTTTTATTGTCTCTTTCCATTTTCTCTTGCCGGATGATTATTAAATAGTTTACTTTGTTGGCGCAAAGTTAATATATTAATTTATGCTGTATTACGAATTCATATTTTTTATTTTGTATAGTTGAGTTTGTTAAAAAAATATAAAATTTGTTGCAAATAAATTGATTTATCTATCTTTATTCGAATTTTAAACTAGAGTAATAAAAAATAGTCTTAATGTTATGACATTAATAAAATCAATATCAGGAATTAGAGGAACAATAGGAGGTAAAGCAGGAGAAGGATTAAGTCCTTTAGATACTGTAAAATTTACTTCAGCGTATGGACAATGGCTTAAAAATCGTTCAAATACTGAGAAATTAAAAGTTGTTGTTGGACGTGATGCCAGGATTTCCGGGGAAATGGTAAGTCAGATTGTTGTTGGATCATTAATGGGGATGGGAATTGATGTTGTAAATATTGGATTGGCAACAACACCCACTACGGAAATAGCCGTTACAAATGAAAAAGCACAAGGTGGAATTATCTTAACTGCCAGTCATAATCCAAAACAGTGGAATGCCTTAAAACTACTAAATGAAAAAGGTGAATTTTTATCTGCTGCTGATGGAGCAAAAATTCTTGAAATAGCAGAAAAGGAAAGTTTTAATTATGCCGAAGTTGATGATTTGGGTTCTGTAACCGAAAGAAATGATTATTTGAATATTCATATTAAACAGATAATTGATCTTCCTTTAGTTGACGTTAATGCAATTAAAGCTGCAAACTTTAAAATTGTAATTGATGCTGTAAATTCAGTTGGGGGTATTGCAATTCCGCAATTATTAAAAGCTATAGGTGTTAAAAACGTGATTGAGTTGTATTGTGAACCAAATGGTATTTTCCCTCATAATCCGGAACCATTGCCGGAACATTTAACTGAGATTTCAAAAGTGGTTAAAGAAAAGAATGCTCATTTGGGATTTGTTGTTGACCCCGATGTTGACCGTTTAGCTATTGTAAATGAGGATGGATCAATGTTTGGAGAGGAATATACCTTGGTTGCTGTTGCCGATTATATTTTACAAAATAATATTGGAAATACGGTTTCTAATTTATCATCTTCCAGAGCTTTAAGGGATGTTACATTGAATTATGGTGGTGAATATTTTGCATCTGCAGTGGGCGAGGTAAATGTTGTGGAAAGTATGAAAACGAATAATGCTGTAATTGGCGGTGAAGGTAATGGAGGAGTTATTTATCCCGACTTGCATTATGGACGCGATTCTTTAGTTGGTATAGCTTTATTTTTAACATATTTGGCAAAAACGAATAAGCGATGTTCTGATTTGCGATCAGAGTACCCGGAATATGTAATTGCTAAAAAGAAAATGCAGCTGACTCCGAAAATTAATGTTGATGAGATTTTGGTTTCAGTAAAAGATAAATTTAAAGATCAAAAAATAATTGATATTGATGGAGTGAAAATAGAATTCGAACATGGATGGGTACATCTTAGAAAATCTAATACTGAACCTATTATAAGAATTTATGCTGAGAGTAAAGATTTGAATAGTGCAAACCAATTAGCCGATCAAATCATAAATGAAATAAAATCGTTGATATAAAAAAACATCCGCCAAATTTCTAATTTTCAATTTCTACATATCAAGCTTTATAAATGTAAGTATCAGAAAATATATTAATTTTAAAATAAAACAATAATACAAATATTAACGCATGAAAAGGAAACATTATATAGCAATAGCTTCAGTTCTGGTAGTTATAATTGCCATTGTTATTTTCAGGCCAGGGAAAGGCGATTCTCAAGAACAATTAACAGTAAAAGTTGAGAAAGGAGAATTTGAAATTCTGGTCACAACAACGGGAGAGCTTCAAGCTAAAAGCTCTGTTGATATTATGGGTCCGACTGAGTTGAGAAATAGTCGAAGTATTCGTATAAGAAACATTAAAATTCAGGATTTGGTGGCCGAAGGAACTGTTGTTGATTCGGGCGAATATGTTGCTGAATTAGATAGATCAGAAGTTGGAACAAGCTTAAAAGATTTGGAAGATGAGTTGGAAACAATGGAGTCGCAGTATATAAAAACGCAGTTAGATACGACGATGCAATTACGGGAATTGCGTGACCAGCTAGTGAATTTGGGATTTACAATGGAAGAAAAGCAAATTGTACTTGAACAGAGTAAATTTGAACCTCCGGCAACAATTCGTCAGGCAACAATTGATTCTGAAAAAGCGAAGAGAGCTTACGCACAAGCTAGGGATAATTATTCATTAAAAGTTCAACAGGCTAAGGCAAACATGAGGGAGGCAAGTATTAATTTTGATAAAGCACGTCGAAAAGTAAACGAACTAAAGAATGTAATTGAAAAATTTACAATATATGCTCCTCAATCGGGAATGGTTATTTATAAAAAGGAATGGAGTGGGCAGAAACGTAAAGTAGGTTCGATGATTAATCCCTGGGATTTAACAGTTGCTACACTTCCGGATCTTTCTACTATGAATTCGAAAACTTACGTTAACGAAATTGATATTAGTAAAGTGAAAGCTGGTCAGGAAGTTCGAATTGGTATTGATGCCTTTCCTGACAAGAAATATACCGGACAAGTTATCGAAGTAGCTAATATTGGTGAGCAACTACAAAATACCGATGCTAAAGTTTTCGAGGTACTTATTAGTGTTGATCAGTCGGATAGTATTATGCGTCCTGCCATGACGACAAGTAATCAGATAATTACAAGTGTTTACGAAGATGTATTATTCTTACCTCTGGAAGCAATTCATAACGAGGATAGTTTAAGTTTTGTATATACAAGCTCTCACAAAAAGCAGATAATTGTCCCCGGTCAAACAAACGAAAACTATATGATAATAGAACAAGGTGTTAAAGAAGGTGACAAAGTTTATCTTTTTGTTCCTGAAAATCTCGAAAAATTCAAATTGTCAGGTAAAGAGCTAATATCTGTTTTAAAAGAACGAGAAAGACTGAAAAAAGAAGAAGAAAAAAAGAAACAGGATGAAGTTAAAAGGCCTGAGTGAAATTTTAAAAACCAAAATGGACAAAGACGCCGGCCTTCATCGGGTTCAAAATCGAATTAATTATGTTTAGCAGATATTTTCATGATATTGAAATTGCGATTGAATCCCTGTTGTCAAATAAGTTAAAATCAATTTTAACAGCACTGGGTATTATATTTGGTACGGCTGCAGTTATTAGTATGCTTGCAATAGGTAATGGTGCCCAGCAAGAAATATTGGAGCAGATAAAAATGGTAGGTGTTAATAATATTGTAATTACACCTATTGTTGATGTAACAGGAAATGGAGAATCGTTAGAAGAAGGTAGCGAAAACGGAAATGGAGAAACAAAAAAAGAAAAGTTTTCTCCGGGGCTTACCCTGAAAGATTTAGAAACGATTAAAAAAGTGATTCCTTCGGTAAAAAGAATAACTCCGGAAGTAATTGCAAATTCATTTGTTGTACAGAACGGAAGAAGGGTTCCCGCAAAAGTTATAGGAATAAATAACGATTATTTTGATGTTTATAATATTAATCTTGAGAAAGGAAGTTTTTTTAATAAGTTTCAGGTTGAAAATGGAATCCCTGTTTGTGTAATAGGTGCTAATATTAGTGCAAAAGTTTTTAGTAATACTGATCCGGTTGATCAATATCTAAAGTTTGGTCATGTTTGGCTAAAAGTGGTAGGTGTAATAGAAAAAACAAATATTAACCTTTCTGCTGCTGATAATGCCGGTGTTAATCTCGTAAATGATAATGTTTATATTCCTGTCCAAACCATGTTATTGCGATATAAGAACAGGGCTTTAATTAACTCTAAAAGTTTAAGTGGGGGTAATAGTTTTTTTGGAGGATGGTTTTTCTCTTTTTCCGGA
>JAUVLS010000224.1 GCA_030600625.1 Bacteroidales bacterium | reverse complement strand
ACAAATTAATGAATAAAGACATACATGTTCTGTTTGTGGACTCGACTCATGATAAACTTCCCGAAAAACTGACACAATCGGGATTTATTTGTGATTATCAACCTGATATAAAGCCTGATGAAATAATCAATATAATTCCTAAATATGATGGTATAATAATAAGGAGTAAAATTAAAATCGATAAAATGATTATTGATGCTGCCACAAACTTGAAATTTATTGGAAGAGTTGGTGCCGGATTGGAAAATATTGATGTTGAGTATGCAGAACAAAAAGGAATAAAATGTTTTAATTCGCCTGAAGGAAACAGGGATGCAGTCGGGGAACATACTTTAGGAATGCTGCTTACATTATTTAATAATATCTTAAAAGCAGACCCTGAAGTTCGCAGCGGGAAATGGATTCGTGAAGGAAACCGCGGATTAGAAATTAAAGGAAAAACAATAGGTATTATAGGATACGGAAATATGGGTAGTGCTTTTGCTCAAAGATTAAAAGGTTTTGAGACAAATGTTATAGCTTATGATAAATACAAATTCAATTATTCAGACGAATTTATAACAGAGAAAAGCCTGGAAGATATTTTTGAGCAAACAGATATTCTTAGCATACACGTTCCATTAACTAATGAAACACTATTCATGGTAAATCATGAATTTATAAACCGGTTTAAAAAAGACATATATATATTAAATACGGCACGTGGAAAAGTTTTAAAAACCAATGATCTTGTTAAAAATATAAAATCGGGTAAGGTTTTAGGAGCTGCACTTGACGTACTTGAATATGAACAAACTTCTTTCGAACACTTACACTCAGGTAATGATTTACCTGAAACATTCCAATACCTGATTGAAAGCAACAAGGTGGTTTTAACACCTCATATAGCAGGCTGGACTCATGAATCGAGTATAAAACTTTCTGAATTTTTAGCTGATAAAATTATTGATGTGTTTGGGTAGCAAAACTAACCCTTCCAGCCTTTAAAAGGCTGGAAGGGTTAAGATCTATTCAATTATCAAATTTTCAATACATTTCAACTCATGTTTTTGTTTATGATAATCTACAAAATTACCTGTAGTATCGAAAAACCCGATCAGATTATCTCTTTCCATTTTGGTAGGTTTTAATGATATTATAGTACCATACGATGACCATGGGTAATCTTGCAAACGCTCACAAAAATCATGATGTACGGGATTATTGTGTATATAAAATACCAGTTCTTTAAAATACGCCACATTCCCAACACACTTACGTTTAAAAGGTTTTTCGAACAACGAACCTGTGCGTTTATATCGCTTATTAAATGACAGACAATATGCATTAAACAAATGGGCAAACTGCCGTGATGGGTCAAGTTGTTTTGGCTTATCGGTTGTGGTATAGGTCAGTTTTGAAACATCTACTTCATCTAAGTTTTTTATATATAATAATATATGAAAATGGTTACCTAACAAGCACCATGCATAAGTTTGAGCAATAGGGTCGATATAACGCTCGTAAAGTCTGAGAAAATATTTGTAATTATCAGTTTCTTTAAATATATCGGTGCCATTTATACCTCTATTGTATATATGATAAAAACATCCTTGCTCTAATGTTTCTATTTTCATTTTTTATATTTTTATCGCTCATTAACCCTGCCAGCCTTTAAAAGGCTGGCAGGGTTACAACTACCTGATCACAAAATGGGCGGTATGCCTGCTTCTCTGCTCAATGTAAATTTTCCGGCCTTTTGTTACTTTATTTATTGCGTCATCGGAATAATGTCTTATAGTAAGAAGCTCAAGTTGATCATTGTATAATACTTTATAATCCTCTTTAAATCGTTCAATTAATTGTTTCGCTTTGCTGTTTGCATTATCAATACATAAGGAAAAGCTAATAGCCGAATTCTGAATCAGGTTTACCTTTATTCTATGCTCCGACAAATAATTAAATATTTTACTAAGTTCATCTTCCATAACAAAAGAAAGATCTTTAGGAAACAAACTAATAAGCATTTGATCTTTTTTCAAAACAAATATTGGTAAGTCCTGATCATATTGTTTAAAACAATCTATTTCTGTTCCTGGCCCATCAGGATTAATAAATGAACGAACATATAGCGGAATATTTTTATTATGTAATGGTTTTAACATTTTAGGATGAATAACCTTTGCTCCAAAATAAGCCAATTCAACCGCCTCCTGATATGAAATTTTATTCAATTTCTCTGTGTCGATAAAATATTGTGGATCTGCATTTAAAACACCCTCAACATCTTTCCAAACTATAACTTTTTCTGCATTTAATAAATTTGCTAATACCGCAGCAGTGTAGTCTGAACCTTCCCTTCCCAAGGTAGTCACAAATCCTTTTTTCGATCCGCCAATAAAACCTTGTGTTAAATAAATTTTGTCATTTTTAAAATTGAAAGAATCTTCAGCCTTGACTTTGGTCAATGCCATATCAACTTTTGCCTCCCGGTAAGTATCGTCAGTTATCAAAACCTTTCTAATATCAATCCATTTATTTGATAATTGCTGCGAATTTAAAAATGCACTTACAATCGTTGTTGAGAATATTTCTCCAAAGGGAACAAGCTGATCATATTTTAAATCAAAAGAATCATATTTTTCTTCGAATAGTACATTATAAAGCTTTTTAAATTCATTCTCAATGTCCAAATAGATAGTATTGTTTTTATCTGGGAATAAATCATTAATAATATTAAAATGATAAGATTTTAAAACTTCAAATTTATTGATACACTTATCGGTTTCCTCAAAAGACAGTTTTAAGATTTCTTCAAGAGCGTTTGTTGTTTTTCCCAATGCTGAAACAACAATAACAAGGTTATCAGAAAACTTTTTTACAATATTTAAAAGATTTTCAACTCCTTTAGAATCTTTAACCGAAGCGCCACCAAATTTAAAAACAAGCATACTAAACAATTCATTTTAAAATGATAAAAGCTTACAAATTTAACATTTCTTATTTTTTAACCCTTGTAAAAATCAATAAACTTTGTATTAAGAGGTTTTTTTCAATATTTTATTCTTATTCATAAAATTAAATCTATTTTTGTATTATATAATTAGATAAATTCAATTCGACTTGTTGAATTTTCTACATTTCTAACTCTTTAATTATTGCTTAATGAAAGGCTACAGTATTACTACCTTAAACGAATTTATAATTCGTCGTCAGGCCAATATCCCATACGCAAAAGGAGAACTTTCGAATTTACTTCATCACGTTGGTATAGCAGCTAAAGTGGTTCACAAAAAAGTAAACAAAGCCGGGTTAGTTGATGTATTAGGAGAAGCCGGAGCAATAAATGTTCAAGGCGAGACTCAACAGAAACTTGATGTTTTTGCTGATATGCAGTTTACTGCTGCTTTAAAAAACAGTAGTGAATGTTGTGGAATTGCATCGGAAGAAAATCAGGAAATTATAACTTTTGATGATGAACTTTCACTAGATGGCAAATATATTGTTTGTATGGATCCTTTAGACGGATCATCAAATATTGATGTTAACGTTTCAATTGGCACCATTTTTTCTATTTATCAAAGGATTTCTCC
>JAUVLS010000248.1 GCA_030600625.1 Bacteroidales bacterium | reverse complement strand
TTTTAGTTCTCTTCTTAACTCCCGGAATATTAAACGATTTAAATGATTTATTAATTAAAGCATTTACATTACCACGAATGGCATCAGTTGCTCTTTCCGGTATTATAATCCCAATTTTGTAATCACCTTTGGCAATTAATTCTTTAGCCGTTTCTTCTGTTATCTTTTCTCCGTTTATTTCTTCAACAATCTGAAAAAAGTCTGAAGCGTATAAACCATCACTAATTGCTTCACCCAAACTATCTTTATCGTTATTTACCAAAATCATAGAAATATTAACTTCCTTAACAGTTTTGAAGGTTGCGTCCTGTATTACGGTCATTATCAGAATAAGAACTAAGGGCATAATAAATAAAATTGCCAAACCGGCTCTGTCTCTGATAAGTACTAATAATTCTTTATATATTGATGATAATAATCTAAGCATACTTTTTTAATTTAAAATTCTATCCTTAAGGTATGGTTATGAATAATTGGTAAAGTTGTAATCTTTTAAAATACTGGGATATTGGATATTTGGAATGATGAAATGACATCCTCGAGCAAGACAAATTGCGTGGTAACATTAGTTTCTCAATTTTCCAATTTTCCATTTATCCTATTATTTTTACTTGAAGCCTTTTTACGACAATATTGTATGCGTCTAACATTAAGAGTAGATTTTTTCAACATTATTCGTTGCGTAATGCTCTTCCTGTTATATTTAAAAAGATACTTTCTAAATCAGTATATTCCTCTTTGCCGGCTATTAATTCTTTAGGTTTGCCTTCTGTAAGAATTTTACCCTGATCAATAATAGCAACTCTTGAACAGAAATTTTCTGCTTCTTCCATATAATGCGAAGTATAAATAATTGTAGTACCTTCTTTATTAATATTCTTGAGATGCTCAAGAATAACTGTTCTTGATTGAACATCAACTCCTACAGTAGGTTCGTCAAGATAAATAATTTTAGGTTTATGAAGTATTCCTGCAATTAAATTTATCCTGCGTTTCATACCTCCCGAAAAAGTTTTTATCCGGCGATTAGCATTTTTCTCCAAACCAAACAATTCAAGACATTCGTTAATTCTGGTTTTTAAATGTTTGCCTTTTAATCCATACAAATGACCAAAAAATATAAGGTTTTCTTTGGCAGTTAATGATGGATAAAGTGCAATTTCCTGTGGTACAACGCCAATTATACTTTTAATTTTTTAGGCTGAATTCTGATATTCCATTACATCGATAAAAATATTTCCTGATGTAGGACCAAATAATCCACATAGAATTGATATAGTCGTGGTTTTCCCAGCACCATTTGGGCCAAGTAAACCAAAAACCTCGCCTTTATCAATATGCAGATTTATATTATCAATGGCAGGAACATTTGAGCCTTTATAATATTTAGTTAAATATTTTAATTCAATAATATGCTGATTTTCCTGCATTATTTTATCAGTTTTTTTAATTCAATAAAAAATCTTTCTTCATCATCTGCTATTTCAAGCATTAAGTTTGCCACAGTATTGTATCCGTCAGGATCGGAAGAACGTCCTTTACATGTTTGAGCTGCCAGTGATGAAAATTTCCGCCATTTATCACCAATTTTTGTCATTTCCTTTGATCGTTCATTGTATCTGTCATCTTGCATTACTTCGGCAACTTCCTGTAAAAATGCGGCATAAATAAATCTGAATCCTGCGCCACCGGTTCCAATTTCTTCGAGCATACGAACCATTTGCGCTAAATAAGCTGCTGCTCTTTTATGGCCAAGTTTCTCAGGCCATTTTCTTAGTCGTTTTGAAAGGTATCTTATTCCTTTTACACCAAATAAAGGAACAGGTATAGTAAGCATCCAATCTGCAGTTTGTTTTATTCCTTTATGTATTGCAGATTTCAGATCTATTTTTTCAGGTATGTTAATTGGATAATACATTTTGCCATTTGGGCTTAATGGTCCTTTAGCAAATCTTACCTTTTTTAACTCTTCAGAAGTTAAAGTTGTTGCATACTCCATAACCGGATCGCTTATAAAATAAGTATTATCTTCCTTACCATAAACGGCCATGTTATGAGCATTAAAATGAAATCGATAGGCTGGAGGGAAATAGGATAGGTGATAAACTCCGCCCTGAATTCCAACAGGTAATTTCTTTTCAAGCACTTTATCCAGTTCAGCCATAGCTCTTTTAGGTTGCTTCCTGAATGTTTGTTTTTTCATTTTAATTCCTAATCGCTTTGCAGCTTTTGCGAAAATCATTCCGGGAACAGGTCGAAAAGATGCTATAGGAATTCCATTTAATTTAACAAAAGGCATGTAAGCAAAAAAGTATCCACTACCGATACCAAATATCATAGCTTCACTTAAATTTAATCCATGATATTTTAATAAGCTGGAAATTACTCCGTTTTCACAATGACCAGCAGGTATATGTTCGAAATCAAGTTTCATATTTATTCTATGGTTTAAAATTTAATAATTCGTCTACGCTGATTTCAAAAACTTTAGCGTAGTTTTCTAATTGTTCTTGTTTAAGCTTTTTAAAGCCTTTTGGTTTTAAATGTTTTTTTACTTTCCATTTTGGTAATTCAACATAATCGGCCAGTAAAGTAATATTCATCAGGTTTTTTGCCATATAATGCATTATTGGGCTTGCTTTGCCTGATTTTATTTTTTCATTTGCAAGATCAATATCTTCCTGAATATCTTTCCATGCAAGATCATTGACAATGTTTTTTGGTTCCCAACCCTTACTTAAAACCTTTTCGTATTTCCCATCTTTATTAATGGCATATTGTACTTCGCGGGTTATTCCTGCGGTTATACCTTCGTCTTGTGGTACTTTATCTTTTTTCATAGCAGTAAAATTTAGTTTCAGAACTCCTTGTAGTTCTTGTAAAGACACAATGCATTGCGTCTTTACTATTCGTCTAAAAAAATTTTCATTTTACAATCTGCAATTAACTGATTATCACAAGTAATTTTCCCGTTTATTAAGGTTGTATTAAAAACTTTATGTTCTACATTAACTTCGGTTAGAATTGTCTTTCCTTTCTCAGGTAATTTGTGAATTGTTAGTTTTTGAACTGCTCCAATATATCCGGTCGGAACATCTTTATTTTCGTTTATATATTCAAATCCTACTCCTACAGCCGCGGTCTGAGCAATATTTTCAATCAATCCTGGCTCTTGTAAAAATCCGGCTTTACAAAAAATATTACTTTCAGATATTTTTAAACTACTAATAGTTTGTCCACCTTCGGCTTTATGCAATTTTTCAACCATTATCATTGGTGCTC
>JAUVLS010000035.1 GCA_030600625.1 Bacteroidales bacterium | reverse complement strand
GGCACCCTCTTCTTTTGCCTTTTTAAGTACTATAACAACATCCTTTTTTTTCCCGGCAATAACAAGTGAATGTTCGTTGTTAATATTAATTATTTCTAAATCAGGAGCGTTATTTTTAATCAAATTTTCCACATCTTCTGTTGACAATCCAATTATTGCGCCCATCCCGTAAATCCCAGTTCCGGTTATATCGTTTACTAAGTTATAAGCACTAAATATAAGTTTTGCACCATCTTCAATAGTAATAGATTGTGCAGCATATAAAGATGCATATATTCCCATACTGTAACCTGCTATTAATTCAGGAACAATACCTTTATTTTGTAGTATATCACTAAATGCACAACTTAATAGATAAGCTAAAAGCTGAGAATTTAACTCGTCGTTTCTATATACATCAGTATTATATGAAAACTCAGGTAAATTAATATTCAGAGCAACAGAAGCTTTATGCAGATAATCATTAAAATCAATGGAGTTTTTATCCAGAAATTCTATTTCGTTTCGGGTAAATTCAGTAATAAATGCAGGAAAAATAAACGCTGTTTTATTTTTCATTACCTAATTTTTTATCAATAAAACTTTAAAAACCGCATATTGCTCATTTACCTTAAAACTAGCAGTAATATCAGTAATTTTTAATTTTCTGAAAATATTATTGATTTTATTTGATTTTAAAATTTCAAAATTATCTTCGTTTGTAAAAACAATTTCAATATCCTTAAAATCTACATCATTATTATTTATTGCTTTATAAAAAGCTTCTTTAAAACAAAAGCCTTTTAAAAAGGCTTCTTTTCCAAAAATTGAAAAATTCTCAATTTCTTTTGATGTAAAAAGATCATAAACTAAATCCGATAATCTCCCCTTCTCAAAATAGTGCTTATCGAAACGATAAATTTCTTCTATATCGATACCACAACCAATAATCATGAGATTTTTTCTATATGTCTAAAATATTATTTTCATGCTCAATAATTAGAAGTTGCATATCAATTAATTCACCAATAGTTTGAACCGGATTCTTTACAGCATATTTACCAATGGTTTTTAACTCGATATTTAAATTATACTTCTTCTTAAAGATTTCTATTAACTCTAAAAACATTAACGAATCACCATCTAAATCACTAATAATATTTGAATCTTCGGATATTTCATCAATTTCTATTTCGCATTCTTCAGCAAAAAAATCTAACACTACTTCTTTTACTTCATCTTTAGTTTTATCAGTAATTTGAGCCATTATTTTATATTTATTCTGTTATTAAATTATCAACTTCTTCTTTTGTTAATTCTTGCCATTGAGGATTTTCAAATTTATCATCTTCAATATCAAAATCTACTTTAAAAAACGATTCCTGATTAAATGACAGCTTCGTTTTTTTGTCTGGAGTATGTTCAATAAAAATTAGCTGATTATAGCCAATTTCATATTTATCACAAAGTTCTTTTGCCAGTTTTGTATTCCATTCGGTAATTGATGTTCCCGGATTTTCATCAAACAAATCAGTTGCAATAATAATAATATTATCTTTTTTCTTTATAATTTTCAATCCGCAAATTGAAGGAACATCCCATAGTCCGTTAAAATGATAAATCTGATCCTGATAATTACTTACGTTTGTTTCCATTTTATAAATAACTATTAAGCAATTTTATTTTTAACTTTTATTCCAAAACTTGTTTTTGATAAGTCTTGTCTGCGTTTCCTGAATGTACCATCTTCAATCTCGCTAGAAACCACTTTTTTCAAGAGTTTAAACATTTTTTCTTCTTGTGTTTCGTCTTTATAAAAAGTGTCCCAGGCATACTGATACAACTCTTGTAATCTTTCAGCACTCATATGTTTTGGATGATACACAACCTGGCCGGCATTATAATCGTCCCAGTTATAATTAAATATCCTGTTCTGTTTACGTAAATCTGTCCATGCTTTTGTATGTGGGAATGGTGCTAAAACAGTAAATTCTGCTAAATCAAGATCAATCTCTAATAAGAAATCAATTAGTCGCTTTATATCATCTTCAGTCTGGTTATCTAAACCTAATAAAATTGTCCCCTCAACACCAATGCCATAATCATGATATTGTTTTACTCTCCTTTTAATATAATCAGAAGTATCAAATACTGCCTGATATACATACCATGCACCAGCCTGTGCAGCTAAATCAAGCACTTCTGGTTTATCCTCAATAGTATGGCTACACCATTTTTTCTTTAACGGGATCATTGCTTTAAATAAATCCTTTTCCCACTGAGTATCCTGAGCTAAAGAATTATCAACAATAAAAAGTCTGTTATTGTCAATTGTTTCCAGTTCTTCAATCGATTTATCGATTGGTCTTGGACGAAATTTTCTTCCACCCAGATAAGAAACCGCACAAGGATAGCAATTGAATTTACAACCACGTGAAGCATGGAAAAGGTCAAGCATTTGTACTCCTTTGTGGTAATATAAATCTCTTTTATACAATTCACGACGTGCTGGGCCAACAATCTCAATCGGGGGCAAATCGTTCATATGATTATACATTTTTTTCAATTCACCATTTCTAAAATCATTAAAAACCTGCTCCATATGTCCTTCAGCCTCTCCAAGAAAAACAGCATCAGCATGTTCCATAGTTTCTTCGGCATGTAACATGGTTGAAATACCGCCAAACATTACTTTCTTTCCGCGTTTTCTGTACTCATCGGCTATTGCCCAACCTCTTTTTATCTGGGTTGTCAGCAACATCGATATACCGACAAAATCAACATCATCGTCGAAACGCATTTCTTCCAGATTTTCATCGATAAATTCAACTTCTACATAGTCAGGTATTGTTGCCGCAAAAACCATTGCACCATGTGGTGGCAGGTTAAAAGTTGTTTGCCCTTCAAGCTTTCTCCACTTTGGAAATATTAATTGAAATTTCATATATAGTTATTTGTTTTCTACTTATTCGAACGGATAAAAATATCAAAAAAAAAAACTAATCCAAACTATAATCTTTCTCTGTCATCCATGATTTCAGGATGTTATTGATTTCCAGTTTGTCGCCTTCCGGCATTGTATATTTGTTTTTCTGGTATCCTTTTACAGAAATTAAAAAATCGTTAATTTGTTTGTCAAATTCTTCTGAAAATTGAACATTAAAATGATTATAAATTGATTTTATTTCCTTTACCGGATTTTTTTCTAAATCCTCAAATTTAATTTCGTAATATCTGTCTTCGGGTAATCCTTTTAAATCAACATCAATTTTTTTCAACATTCTTAATAACAAATCGCTTGTGTCTTTCATATTCGGTTTTACCCATTTTCTATTCATAGCATTTTGTGTGCCTACAATATCCCACATTCGTATAGTTGAAGGAACAACCCTGTGCGGATGACGAATTATGTGAATGTATCTCGCTTTTGGAAAAATTTCATTTAAAACATTAATTCGAAAAGAATGAAACGGATTTTTTATCAAAATTGTTTTGGTATTTTCCAGAGTTAGTTTCTTATAAAAATATTTTACAGCCTCTTTCCATTCTGAAAGTTTATCACCTTTAGGCAAAAATCCTGGAAACTGGTTTAAAAAATATTCATTTGACTTTGGGAAGATTATACGTTCAAGAGGTGAATAACTACTTAAACGAAAAAGTGCATACTCATCTTCTAATGGTTCATCCATACTTAGAGTAACCTGATCCATAGGCCTTGTACCCCTAAGTGCCCGTCCCATTATCGGTTCATAAGATTTTCTTGATGTTAAGAAACTGTCAGGAATTGAACCTTGAAAAACATTTGAAGTAACTAAATTAGGGTCTATTGCTAATAATTGATGTAAAAAAGTGCTTCCGGTTCTCCAATGCCCAATTATTATGATAGGATCATCAGGTAATTTATGATCCTTAATTTTCTCTTCATAAACCGATTTCTCTTTTCTATGAAATATTGAAGCCCAGATTCCATTTTGAAAAAGAAATAAAAATCTCACCAGATATTTTGGATAAAAAGACATCCCGTTTTTCATAATAAGTTTTATGAACCTGGATAGTCTCATCCCTGCTGTCAGGTAAGCACTTTTCATCCTAATTTAAATTGGAATTAATTATACTCCGTGAACTTATTACTCAGATTTACTTTGGACGAAATCTGCAATTGAATTTACATCTTTTAAAACTTCACGAGCAAGATTCTGATCATCTATACGTACTTTAAAATCTCTCTGAATAGCCATAACAAGTTCAATTGCATCTATCGAATCCAGACCTAAAGTATTATCGCCCCCAAAAAGTGGTAAATCATCTTCTATATCCTCTGGTGTAATATCCTGCATATTCAAAGTTTCAACAATCATCTTTTTTATATCCGCCTTCAGATCAGTACTAATATTTTCTCCCATTCTATCTTAAATATTAAATATTACCAACTACTGTTTTTAATTCATTATAAAAAACCTCTTCAGCATCAGCTCTTTCATTTATCATCTTACCCAGTTCCTGAAGTTTTTCAGGCCCAAGATCTCTATTCTTTCCAATCTTGGCTGCAAAGTAAGAAATATTTCTCCAACCATCTCCTATTTCCATCATCTTTTTTGACATATCGTCTAATTCATTATTATTAAGAATCTCAGAAGCCTGACGAAGAAATGTTGCATACAAAAACCTGAATCCGCCTCCGCCTGTTCCCTGATCTTCGAGAAAAATATTAATTTTCATCACTTCATGTGACAAATGATCAATATCTCTGGTTAACTTTGGCCATCCCTGAAGTTTTTTTGCAAAAGTTCGTATTCCTCTTACACCTATGAACGGAGGTTGAACTCCAATCATATTATTAATTGTATTTTTAATAGCAACCGGAACTAATTTTTTATAGTCAATTTTTTCAGGAACTGATTCAATGTAATACATAAACCCTTTTGGAGCTAAATATCCACCCGCAAAACGGGCTTTTCTCAGCTTATCTTTATGAATACGAGCTAATTTTGGATAATAACTATCGCTTATAAGATATTCATCTCCTTCTTTACCAACAATTGTAATAAAGTGGATATTAGCATGCACTCTCTCCCATTGCGGAATATAATCCATATAGTAGAAATCAACCTGGCAAGCAACCGGAATTCCTATTCCAATTAATCTGTCCAATTCTTGTTCAGCCTTATCCTTATCTTTAAAACGTTGTGTTTTAAATTTAATATCTGTTCTTTTTGCAATCTTCTTTCTTAATTTTCCTGGTTTTGTTCTTAAAATAAACATCGGAAAACTTAAATTAGGAGTCCTGCTTAAATAACCGAAATACAAACCACTACCTAAACCAAAAATCATTGGTTCAGTAATTTCCAGACCTTTATGTTTTAATAATGTTGTTAATGTACCAGACTCACAATGAGCTGCCATATTGTGTTTAAAAGATTCTATTATCATTTCTTATTTACTTCAATTTTTGTAATAACTACGAATGGATTTTCTGTTCTTGTTTGTTTCACTATAATTGGTTGTTTTGAGACATCAGTTTCGGCTTTATTTTCATTATCTTCAACCACAATTGCCTGAAACAAATTAGAAACAGGAACATCAAAAGCATAAGCATACTTATGCAAATCTGATAGCTTTATTTTCCTGAATGATTTAACTTTTTGATGACGTTTTACTTTAAAAACAGGAATTCCTGTTCTTCGAGCTAATTCAACATCATTAAAATCATGAATAAGCTTATAAAAATATATAGGCGTAATCTCATTTTTCTTAAGCTGCTCGAGTAATGAATTTTTAAGTTTCAACATTTTCTCCCAAAAATCATCAAGATAATTTTTGGTTATATACGAACCTGTCTGAATCGGACCGAAAGTACCGTCTTCTTTTTCAACATACATTATAAGTTGCTGAGGTTCATAATCTATGTAAGCATCTTTTTCTTTCATTCAATTCATTTTTCTTATAGAATTCAGACTTCCATTTCGAATCAATCTTAAAAAATCTATTAGGATTTTACCAGTGATGTAAAATTTTAAAGTCAAATTTTTGGTTTACAAAAATAATTCAAATTAAATTATTGCCAAAATTAATTCTTATAAACAATACGGGAATTATACTACTTACCCAAGTGTATAGGCTTTATATAAGTTTGTGCGAATTTTTGACATAATGTTCAACTCCTTTCATGGAATCTTATTGTTATTTGATAAAAATATTTACTTAAAACATCTTGGAATCTAAGGATTATTAAAAGTATTTATTAAATTTGCATACTTAAAAAAACGACAAAAAACTAAACGGTTTAAATAATTAACCACTTTAACTTATAACCAAAAATAGAGATGATAATTATAGGGGGTGAAAATCTAAATCTTGATGATTTTTACAAAATTCTTTTTGAAGGAGAAAAAGTTGATTTAAACTCAGAAGCTTTAATAAAAGTACAGAACAATTTTAAATTTTTAGATGATTTTTCTAAGAACAAAGTAATTTATGGAATAAACACATGTTTTGGTCCTATGGCTCAATATAAAATTAGCGAAGAGGATCAAATAGCGCTACAATATAATCTTATTCGCAGCCATGCAGCTGGTTCTGGGAATACAATCCCTGACATTTATGTAAAAGCCTTAATGATAGCACGTTTAAATACACTTATGCAAGGCTATTCAGGTGTTCATAAAGAAGTTGTAATTCTTCTTAAAGAATTTATCAACAGAAACATATTTCCTAAAATATTTGAGCATGGAGGTGTTGGTGCAAGTGGCGATTTAGTTCAGTTATCACATCTGGCTTTAAATTTAATCGGTGAAGGTGAAATTTGTTTTAATGGTGAATTCCGTCCTGCAAAAGAAGTTTTTGAAGAAAACAAGCTTGTTCCCTTAAAAGTTCATTTACGCGAAGGACTTGCATTAATTAATGGAACCTCTTGTATGACTGGTATCGGAATAATTAATTTAATTCACTCTAAAAACCTTCTTAATTGGGCTGTTATTTCAGCTAGTATAATCAACGAAGTAGTAGAATCTTATGACGATCATTTCTCTAAAGAACTTAACCAGGTAAAACTTCACGAAGGGCAAAACCTTATTGCAGCAGAAATGCGCAAAATGGTTCAGTCAAGTAAATTAATAAAAAAGCGTTCAGACCATTTATATAATAATAATGTCGAAGTTGGGATTATTAAAGATAAGGTTCAGGAATATTATTCGCTCCGTTGTGTTCCACAAGTGTTAGGCCCTGTTTACGAAACATTGAAAAACGCAGAAAAAGTACTTGTGAATGAAGTAAATTCAGTTAATGATAATCCAATTATAGATAAAGAAAACTTTGATGTTTTTCATGGAGGTAATTTCCATGGTGATTATGTTTCTTTGGAAATGGATAAAATGAAAATCGTTATTACAAAAATGACGATGCTTATTGAAAGACAACTGAATTATCTTTACAATAATAAATTGAACGAAAAATTTCCTCCTTTTGCTAATTTAGGTACTTTAGGTCTTAACTTAGGAATGCAGGCTGCTCAGTTTACTGCAACATCTACTACTGCCGAAAACCAAACTTTATCGAATCCAATGTATGTTCATAGCATCCCTAACAATGGAGATAACCAGGATATTGTTAGCATGGGAACAAATGCAGCATTAATAACTAAAAAAGTAGTAGAAAATACATTTGAAGTTTTAGCAATTAAATTCATAAGTCTGTTGCAGATTATTGATTTCATGAATTTCAAAGACAAGCTTTCCGATTCAGCTAAAGAATTGTATGAAGAGATGAGATCAATTGTTCCAAAGTTTGTTGAAGATGCACCAATATATCCGCATATTGAAAACATCAAACAATATTTAATTAAAAAACAACCAAACCGTATTAAATAATGAAGTTTGCATTAGTTACAGGAGGCTCAAGAGGAATAGGAAAGGCAATTTGTTTAGAAATTGCTAAACAAGGATATCATGTTTTAATAAATTACAGGAGTAATACTGAGGAAGCTGAAGATACTTTAAATCAAATAAAAAACAATGACGGTTCAGGCGAGTTAATGCAATTTGATGTTTCTAATCCTGAAGAAATTAAAACTTCTTTAGATAACTGGAAAGAAAAAAATCCTGATTCTGTAATTGAGGTATTAGTAAATAATGCAGGTATCAGAAAAGATGCTTTAATTATGTGGATGAAAGATGAAGACTGGAAAGATGTTTTAAACACAAATCTTAATAGTTTTTATTACATTACAAAACATTTAGTACAAGATATGATTGTTAACAAATATGGAAGAATTGTTAACGTAGTCTCCTTATCGGGTATTAAAGGATTGCCGGGACAAACAAATTATTCTGCTGCAAAAGGTGGTGTTATTGCAGCAAGCAAAGCTTTAGCTCAGGAAGTTGCAAAGAAAAATATAACGGTTAATTGTGTTGCACCTGGTTTTATTAAAACAGATATGACTAAAGAGCTTGAAGAAAAAGAATTAATGCGTTTAATTCCAATAAGAAGATTTGGGAAGGCTGAGGAAGTAGCTAATGTTGTTTCGTTCCTTGCTTCACCCAAAGCATCGTATGTAACAGGTGAGGTAATTTCCATTAACGGAGGACTTTATACGTAACAAATTAAAAATGAACTAAAATAAATTAAATTAAAAAATTAAAAATGAGCTAAAATGACTAAAATGTTTAGTAAGTATTTTAGGCATTCATAAGTATTTTAGTCATTTAATTATCTTACACAGACCTATGAATAGAGTGGTAATAACAGGAATGGGAATTTATTCCACTATTGGTAAAAATATTGAAGAAGTAAATAATTCGCTTTATACTGGAAAATCAGGAATTGGTTTTGAACAATTAAGAAAAGATTTAGGCTTTCGTTCTGGTTTAACCGGAATTTTAGAACGTCCTAATTTAAAAGGAGAATTAAAACGACGTCAGCGGGTTGGAATGGCTGAAGAGGGAGAATACGCTTATGTTGCAACTGCTGAAGCCTTAA
>JAUVLS010000087.1 GCA_030600625.1 Bacteroidales bacterium | reverse complement strand
CCGGGAGCAATTAAAAATAAATCAGTTTCCAAAGCCCCTTTGCTGGTAATGGCTGTTGTTACTTTTCCGTCTTTCACCTTAATATCTTCGAGCATGGTTTCGAAAAGAATCTCACCACCCAACTCTTTAAATTCTTCACGCAGGTTCTTTACAATAATTTTCAGCTTATCGCTCCCCACGTGTGGATGAGCCATGTAAGAAATCTCATCCGGTGCTCCGGCTTTTACATAGCTTGATAAAATAAATTTTCGTTCCAACGAGATACGTTTCGACCGGGAAGTAAGTTTGCCATCGGAAAATGTTCCTGCTCCACCTTCACCAAAGGAGTAGTTGCTAATGGAATCAAAACGGCCTGTTTTTTCGAAGCTGTCAATTCCCTCAGCCCGTTTTGCAACATCAGTTCCGCGCTCAATAATTGTAGTGTTAAATCCGGATTTTTGGAGAGCATAAGCAGCAAAAAATCCGGAGGGTCCGCTTCCAACCACAACTGCTTTTTTATCTTTTTTTTTGTATTGGATATCTAACTCGGGGATTTGTTCCGGTTCATCTCCTTTTATTTCTTCGGATGTAACAGCTACTTTTACTACCCAATGGATATAATTCTTTTTTCTTGCATCCAGGCTTTTGTTTTCAATTTGGTATGAAAAATTTCTTATACGCAGTTCTTTACCAATCTTCTTCTTGAGTTGTTTGGGAGTAAAATCAGTAGGTAATTTAAGTGTAATCTGTTTATAACCCATATTGTTAAGATTGTTAGACTAATTCTTCTTCAAAATATAGTATTTTAAAGTTTAGAATGGTTAATGCCGTTATATATTCAATCCAAGCACAAATATCTAAGGAAAATAACAATAATCAAAAAACAAATAAAGAATAAATATTTTATTTTTGAATTTCGAACAAGGATTACTTTCAGCGAGATCGCTCAGTTACTCACTACGTTCGTGAGATTGTTTCACTAAGTTCTATAAGTTAACGATTTAAGAATTATGAAGTATTGAAGAATCTTGGTTTTCAACGAAGCACGAGTATATTTCATTGGGTTTTTTTACTTCTAAAATCGATATTCGTTAATCGATGTTTTTAAATCAATCTCAAGTATTTTTTTATTAAACCTGTGGATTTTCAATCCATAGCGATTTAGTTAATATTCTAAAGCTTCTTCCTGATTATCTAAAACTCTGAATATGCCTTCTGCCAGTGCTTCCATTTCATTTTCACCTGGTCGTATGTGATATTCTGTAAGCGTTCCTACGTATTCTTCCAGGTCATCATTGAATTTTTTGTTATATGCAATCCCCCCGGTTATAATAATAGCCTGGGCTTTTCCTTTTGAAGCTGCAAAATATGCTCCTATTTCTTTCGCAACCTGATATACAAAAGCATCATATATTAATTGAGCCTTTTTATCTCCATTCTTCACCATTTTTAATACTTCTCTCAGATCTTCTGTTCCTAAATATGCTTTTAATCCACTGTTTTGCGAAAAAAGTTTTATGACTTCATCTTCAGACTTGCTGTAGCATAATTTCATCACCGCGCGTAAAGGTAAAGAACCTGCTCTGTTAGGTGAAAATGGTCCCATCCCTAATAATGCGTCATTTACATCTGTTATTTTCCCTCCTGTTACTAATGAGATTGATATTCCACCACCCATATGGGCAATTACATAGCATGATTCATCAAATGGGATTTCTTGTTGTAAAGCAATCTTTCGGGCAGTTATTTTAATGTTTAATGTATGTGCTCTTCCATTGCGTATTATGTCCGGAACTCCTGATATTTCAGCTACCGGACTAATACTGCTTGTTGAAACAGGATCAACCGTATAACTATTTGGTAAACCGAATTCATCTTTTAATCGATTTGCCAATAAACTACCAAGGTTTGATGCATGTTCTCCATAATGCCCTGATCTTGCATCATCTAAGAATGCTTGATTTATGCGATATGTTCCACCTTTGATAGGCTTAACTATTCCACCTCTGCCAACTACACCAATTACTTTTAACTCAGACTTTGAAAGATATTCGTCAATAAATGGTTTAATATGGGCACAACGATAATCCAATTGGTCTGCAATCCTTTCAAATGGTTCTAATTCTTTTTGAGGGTGACCAATAGATTTTGAAATTAATTCTCCTTGTCTGGTATAGAAAGCTACTTTTGTTGATGTTGAACCGGAGTTTATTACAATGACAACTTCATTATTCATACTTAAATATTTTGGCGGCAATATACATAATTATTACAAATAGTAATAAAGGTGTTCATAGTTTATTTACATAAATTTGTTATTGGCTCTTAAATATCATTTCAAATTTAAAAAACAGATTACTAACTTTACATATCTTTAATTCTGAAATTATTCATGAGAACAAGAATCTTTATCGTCTTACTGGTTTTCTTAGTTTCATTTAAACCTGTTTTTGCACAAGAAACCGATACAATAGTAAAACCAAAAATAGGTTTGGTCTTGAGTGGAGGTGCAGCTAAAGGCCTTGCGCATGTTGGCGTTATAAAAGTGCTTGAAGAAATTGGTATTACTCCCGATTACATTACCGGCACAAGTATGGGAGCTGTAGTTGGCGCTTTGTATGCTTTGGGGTATACAGCTGAAGAACTATCAGAAATGAACTCCAATGTCGATTGGGAAAAGCTTTTGTCGGATCGTATACCATTAAATGAAATTGTTTTCGAAGAAAAATACGAATATAGAAGGTACATTCTCGGATTTCCAATACGTAATTATAAATTTAAACTTCCTTCTGGAGTTGTCGAGGGGCAGCGAATGGAAAAGTTTTTTGCCGATTATATGTGGCCTTTGCCCGAGATGGAAAGTTTCGATAGTTTACCTATTCCGTTTCATTGTATGGCTGTAGATTTGATAAGCGGAAAGACCATTGAATTCGATTCAGGAAATCTGTCTGAAAGCATCAGGGCAAGTCTATCTGTTCCAAGTATTTTTACACCCGAAAGTATTGATACAATGTTGTTGGTTGATGGTGGTGTTATTCGAAATTTTCCGGTCGAAGAAGTAATAGAAATGGGTGCTGATATTGTTATAGGTGTTTATGTAGGTTTCGACGAAAAAGTAACGAAAGAAGATTTATTTTCACTATCGGATGTATTATCACGAGCAACGGTTTTTTATGGTATTTTCGATTCGAAAAAACAAATGGAACTTGCCGATATCCTTATTGAGCCAAACTTACAAGGTTTAGGTGCAGCTGATTTTGGTAAATCAAAGCAAATAGAGTTATTTGGCGAAGTAGCAGCACTCGAAATACAAAAAGAACTTTATAATCTGGCCGATAGTTTAAACTTGAAATATACACCCGTAAAAAAGTTCGACCAACCTGAAAAAATTTACATAAAAGAAATTGAAGTTATTAACGAAAGGCCTTTTGTTGCCGATAAATTTATAATAGGCCGTTCGGGAATAAAAGAAGAGAGCTATGTAAGTAAGGAAGATTTATCGGAAGCTGTCGATAAGATTTTCGGAACACAATATTTTAAGAAAGTAACATACAGTATTATAGCTTTAAAAGATGATACTTACAAACTTGTATTTAAAGTAAAAGAAAGCACACGTGCCTTTTTAAACCTGGCTGCACATTACGATAATCAGTATGGCCCGGGAATAATAACTAATCTTACTTTACGAAATTATTTAACACCGGCTTCACGGGCAACTGTAAGCTTAAATATTGCCGAAAATCCTGGTGTTCGTATCGATATTAATAAATATCTTGGGAAGAATCAACAAATTATGGATAATGTCTTTTTAAACTGGAATCAGAATGTTAATTCCTTGTATAGCGATGGTATTGATATTGGTTCTTATAGCTTAAGTTCTTTAGATGCAGGGCTGGGAGGGAAGTATTCTATTTCACTTAACCAACAAATAGGTATATTGGGATTTTACGAAATAAATAAAATTATTCCTAAAGATAATCTTAAAAGTTTTTACAATGTTGAATCATTTGACAGTTACACTTATAAAGGATTTGCTTATAAACTTTACTATAATATAAACACTACCGACGATAACTTTTTTCCGCACAGTGGAGTAAAACTTGATTTCTGTTACAAATTCAATTTTAAACCTGTAATCGATTATGATATAAACCAGACAGATAGAGTTATTTTAAGTAATATGGGTTTTTTAAGCACAGAGCAGGATGATTTTTATTCCGTGTATTTTAATTTCGATAAATATATAGGGTTTTTTGATAAACTTATTTTTGATATAGGCGCATCTTTTGGTATTTCTTCCAACGAATCAATTATTATAGGTAATTATGTTATGGGTGGTTATCACTGGGATAAGCGATCGACTTATGTTCCCTTTGTAGGTATGAATTTTGCTGAGTTTGTTGTTCCTAATTACGGACTTTTAAAAACAGGTATCGATTTACAAATTGCCCCAAGGGCTTATTTAACTGCCAGGGCTAATATTGGGTTTTATACACAATCGAAAGATGATTTTATTGATTATATAAAAACCAGTCCGCTTAAATCGTATATGAAAGGTTATTGTGCCGGAATCAGGATAAATACTTTACTTGGCCCGATTAATATCATGTATGGTGATAACGATTACGATGGTAATGTGCGTTGGTATATTAGTGTTGGTTACCCATTTTAGTCGAATAGTAAAAATGTTGTTTACTTTTAGGATAAGAATAATTCGGGTTAAATAAACTTCATACTAACCTCTTTCAGAAATTTTTCTTCGAGGGTTTCTGCTATTCGACGAACAACGGTTCTTCTAATTTCCAATTCAACGGGCAGGTTTGGGTCTTGATGAGCAATATTAACACGGGTTCCTATTACAAAATGAATTTCGTCACTTTCTTTAATCATTTTTACAATCTGGTCAGCAGGACCTTTACCAAGCATGTAATTGTTATTATAGACTTTTAAAATTTCTGATATTTTGCTAAGGGTTAAAATACCTTCCGTTACCAGGTCAATTCCCGGCATATAAGCAATAGGAGGTAAGTCGGGATCGTGAAACTCAAAGCTGTCTTCAATTTCAAGATTGAGCTCGCGAGCAATTATATCGCCTGTGGTTGCACCACACAGAATTTTTTTACCTTCAAAGTTTTTAACTACATCGGCAAGTTGTTTGTCTCTTTCTTCTTCGTAAGGAGGGCCTGTGCATATCAATAATTTACGTGGTTCACGAAAATATATAGCTGCACAACTGGTATCATCTTTGGCTTTGTAGCCATCATTCTGGTAAGCCATATTTACTACTTTCCCTGCCAGTTTATTAGCCGAAATTTGCGGATCGTTATTTATTAATCTTTTTGTGAAGTCTTCAAGCTTATCATGCCCCCAGCCAAAAGGATATTTTTCGCTTCCCATACCGGATTGGGTAATACCATCACTACAAAAAATAATACGATCCTCTTTTTGAGCATAAAAGGTACAGTTTTTTAAAACTTTGCCTATGTTCTTCTCACTATCCAAAATGACACATTGCCAGCCCGGATTAAAAACCTGTTTTTTTCTAATGATTATAGTTTCAGGATTATCATATTCCAGTATAGTTGTTTTTCCATCAGATTCTATATCAATAGTGGTAAAAGTAGAATAGCTGATATGTCTTTTGCTGCAAACAGGTAATGTATTCATTATTATATCAGCAATACGATTAACATCCTTATGTTCTTTAGTGAAATTAAGTGCCATTGTCGATGTTAATGTAGCAAGCATATTTGCTTTAACACCATGACCCATACCGTCAGAAAGGACAATTATTGTACGTTCATCTGATTTTATTCTCTCGGAAAGAAAAACATCACCACAAATTCTTTCACCTTCGTGATTTTTTTGAATACAATCGACTTCTATGTAAAATTTTGAGTTCAAATTTTAAAGTTTCTATTTTCCCATTTTACTTATTAACCAATAAACTAATATACTAATAAACTGCTGCTGCATTCTGTCGCTGCCTATTGCCGCTTCACACAAAAGGTTTTTCCGCCGCTTAATTTTACTAATTTACAAGTAAACAAATGAACAGTTAAACTGTTTCCTGCCAACTGCCAACAGCTTATTATTCTTCTTTCTTACTCATTTTATAGAGTTCTATAATTGAATTTAACATTTGCTCAGTTTCTGAGGCACCTTCTCCTAATAAGAACCCAATTTTTTGAACCATTGTCAGGTTTTTATCAATAACATCAGTTACTCTTTTCAA
>JAUVLS010000161.1 GCA_030600625.1 Bacteroidales bacterium | reverse complement strand
TTTTTGTTACACAAGCTGTTCCGGGCGATATAGTTGATGTACAGGTTACAAAAAAACGAAAGAGTTTTATGGAAGCTATTCCTGTTAAGTTTCATAAATATTCGGATGTTAGGGTTGAACCTTTCTGTGAACACTTTGGAGTTTGTGGCGGTTGTAAATGGCAAAATCTTCCGTACGAGGAACAATTAAAATATAAACACCAGCAAGTTATCGATAATTTAGAACGTATCGCAAAAGTTGAATTGCCAGCAATTGATTATATACTTCCATCAGATAAAACCACTTATTATAGAAATAAGCTTGAATTTACCTTTTCGAATAAACGTTGGTTAACAAAAAAAGAGATAAACACTCAAGACACATTTGAAAGAAGCAACGCTTTAGGTTTTCATGTTCCAAAAGTATGGGATAAAATTGTAAATATTAATAGTTGCTATTTACAGGAAGAGCCTTCAAATGCAATCAGACTTGAAATAAAGAAATACGCTGACGAAAACAATCTTACATATTTTGATTTAAGGAAACAAGAAGGTTTACTGAGAAATGTAATTATAAGAACGTCAACCACAAAAGAACTTATGGTTATTGTTGTTTTCTTTTATGATGATCAGAAAATCATAAAATCTTTATTAAATCATATCACGGATAAATTCCCGGAGATTACCTCGTTAATGTATATCGTAAATTCCAAAGCGAATGATTCAATATCCGATCAGGAAGTAATTCATTTTAAAGGAAAAGATCACTTTTTCGAACAAATGGAAGATTTAAAATTTAAAATCGGTCCAAAATCTTTCTATCAGACTAATTCTGAACAAGCATATAATTTATATTGTAAAACGAGAGAATTTGCCGATTTAACAGGCGACGAAATTGTTTATGATCTTTACACGGGAACAGGAACTATAGCAAATTTTGTAGCAAAAAAAGCAAAAAAGGTTATTGGAATTGAGTTTATTCCTGAAGCTATTGAAGATGCAAAAGTAAATTCTGAAATTAATAATATCACGAATACTGATTTTTTTGCCGGTGATATGAAAGATATCCTCACTACTGATTTTATTAAAAAACATGGTAATCCCGATCTTATTATTTCTGATCCTCCGAGAGCTGGCATGCACAAAGATGTTATTGAATCAATTCTTAAAGCAAATCCGCAAAAAATTGTTTATGTTAGTTGTAACCCGGCTACACAAGCACGAGATATAAATCTGTTAGATATTAATTACAAAGTAACAAAAATTCAACCTGTCGATATGTTTCCACATACTCATCATGTTGAAAATATTGTTTTGCTCGAACGGAGATAATACATTTTAAAGACAGGTCATTAATGTTCATTTCACATTAAACGTTATCTGTCAATACATCACGAATTTCATATTTGATAATTAATATTATTTACTTAAATTAGCTATCCTTATTGCTGGAATTTAAACAATACCATTTAATTTATATTCCAGTTTTGTTTTTTATCTAGTTTAAAAATGAAACAAAATATATCAGATTCTTATAAAAAAGAAAATCACAGTTATATTGATTTACTTTTTGGGAACAGAGAAAATTATAGTCTGGAGCATCGGTTCTTTAATTCGGTGAGTCTTTTTTCTGCCCTGGCAGCCTGTTTTGCAAGTATTACAAATATTGCTTTACAACTTAATTTAAAATTAACTTTTTTCACAATATTTTCAACCGTAGTATTATTTGTATTTTACTACATGTCCAGAAAGAGAAAAATATTTAAATCCATAATTACCCCCTATATAATTTATTCTTTAATAATACTTTCAATAGTTTGGTTTTTCAATGCCGGTTCTGAAGGCCCTGTCGTATTTGTTTACCTGGTTGGCCTGATTATATTTGTAATAATTACCGAAGGAAAAAACCGGGTTATTGTTATTACCGGCTTTTTGTTAAACTTAATTCTCTTATTTTATCTTGAAAGAAGATTCCCAAATTTAATTACTCCTTATGAAAGTGACATTGTAAAATTCTATGATGTAACAATTACATTCCTGTTTTCTTTTGTGCTTATATACTTTGTTGTTGCAATACTAGTAAAAAGTTATCGCGAAGAAAAGGCTATTTCTACCTCACAAAGAGATGAGCTAATATTTCAGAAAAAACAAATTACTGATAGTATTCAATATGCTAAAAGTCTGCAAACCGGTATGTTAACAGGGCAAAAAACAATAAAGAAAATACTTCCTGATTATTTCATATTTTATCTTCCAAAAGATATAGTAAGTGGAGATTTCTATTGGGTAAAGAAAATAAACGATTTTACTATTATTGCTACTGCAGACTGCACAGGACATGGAGTTGCAGGAGCTTTTATGAGTGTTTTAGGTATATCTTTACTAAACGAAATTGTTCGCAGAAAAGAAACTACCAAGGCAAATCAAACGCTTGAAATTTTAAGATATGAATTAAAAGACACCTTAAATCAAACGGAAAGTGATTATTCGCACAATAGTGGTATAGACATAGCACTATGTGTAATTAATCATAAAGAAAAGATAATGCAATATGCAGGAGCAAATGCACCATTATATCTTATCCGAAACAATAAACTTATAGAATATAAACCTACAAGAAATCCTATTGGCGTAACTCCTCTTGAAATCCCTTTCCAAAATAACGAAATTGAATATAAAGAAGGAGATGTTTTTTATCTGTTCTCGGATGGATTAATGGACCAATTTGGAGGTGATGATGGTAAAAAATTCCTTTCAAGAAGATTTAAACACCTATTATTAGAAATTCACAATGAGCCTCTCGAAACCCAAAGAGATCTTATTAAACTAAGTTTAAATAACTGGATGGATAATAAATATGAGCAAATTGATGACATAATGGTTCTTGGATTTAAACCATAAAAACTATTCATCTTTCGGATAAATCATAAATATTTGCTTATCATAGTTAAAATTTTTGTAGCTGAAATAGGTTTTTCAGCTATTTCATTAAACGAATTCCCTGCGGTAGATATAAAATCTGCTGAGGCTGAGTAAGCTGATTGTGCAATAACAGGTATATCAGGTAATTGTTTTTTTATAAAACCAGTAGCTTCAATACCATCCATTACAGGCATTTTTATATCCATTAGAATTAAATCAACTTTGTTTTTTTGACAAATATCTACAGCATCTTTACCATCTTTAGCTCGTAAAATTTTAGCTTTTGTATTTGTTAAAAGCACTTTAAGATACGAGAAATTACTATCTTCATCTTCGGCAATAAGAATCGTTTTATCAGGCCAATTATAATTTGCAGTAAAGTTTGGTCTCTCATTAACCAGCTTTTCTTCTTCTGATATTTTATCACAAGGAACTGTAAAGTAAAATTCAGTACCATTGTTGATTTTTGATTTAAGCCAGATTTTACCACCGAGTACATCAACAAGACCTTTAGAAATTGCTAATCCCAGTCCCGCCCCTCTATATAATTTTTTTATATCATTTTCTATTTTAGTAAATCTTTTAAATATATATTTTTGTTGTTCTTCTGATATACCAATACCTGTATCTTTAACAAAAAATTCTATATAAGATTGGTCAGTTTGGTTCTCTAATTCATAACCAAATTCGACCGAACCTTTTTCAGTAAATTTTAAAGCATTATCAATTAAGTTTGATAAAATTTGTTTAATGCGAAACTGATCGCAATATATCTTCAAATTTGTGTTTTGATTTTGTAAAACTAATTTTAAATCAATATTTTGCTTGTTTTTATACTCTTTTTCTTCAAGAAATTTATTTAACAACTCCCTTAACATTTCATGAAGCATCCATTCAGTTTTATGAATAATTAATTGGCTCGAATCAATTTTAGCTATATCAAGAATGTCATCAATTAACTGTAGCAATACATCACTATTATGAGTGAGTGTTTTTATGAAGTCTTCTTTTTGCTTTTTTTCAATATCCGGATCTATAAGTAAATTAGAAAATCCGATTATAGCATTCATTGGTGTTCTTATTTCATGCGACATATTTGCCAGGAAAGCAGTTTTTAATCTGCCTGACTCTTCAGCTTTTTCTTTTGCTATTTTTAATTCAGCAGTTCTAATTTCAACCAGATGTTCAAGTTGATTACGATGTTTTGAAAGTTCTTCAGCCTGAGTATATATTTCCTCTTTTTGCTGTAGAATCTTGAAGTTTTGTTCAGATAATAATATATTAGCCTTCTTTTTTAATCGAAACCGATTATATATAACAAATACAATTATTAAAATTAAAACAGAAAAACAAATTACAGAAAATACTATAAATTTTTGTTTTGCAAGTTTACTGTTCTGGATTTGTTTTTCTTTATTCAGTATTTCTATTTCTTTTTCTTTCTTTTCTGTTTCGTATATGGTTTGCATTTTTGCTATTTGCAAGCTGCTTTCTTTATTGTATATACTATCCTTTAACTCTGTAAGTAATACATGGTATTCAAATGCTTTTTTATAGTCTTTTGTTAAGCTAAATAGCTCCGTGTATGTATAATAAATATCTTTTATGAGGGTTTTTGCATTAGTTTCTTTTGCCAGTACAAGAGATTTTGATAAATAATCTTTAGCTCCGGAGAAATCATTCAATTTAACATAAACCTCCCCTATATT
>JAUVLS010000073.1 GCA_030600625.1 Bacteroidales bacterium | reverse complement strand
CAATTTCCACAAACAATACATCGCTCATTTAATACCTCGGCCTGCCCGTTAATAATTTTAATGGCTTTGGCTGGGCATTCCCTAACACAGGTATAACATACTCTACACCTGTTCTTTAGCGTATAAACTAAATCTCTGTTTTTATTAGACACCCTGTTCATGTTAAATTAAAGCAATACATCACGTTTACTATATTTGGTATGAAGCAACTTAATACACTTCTCACTTAATTGTTCGCCCAAAAATTCATTATATAAACTAATAAGATTTGAGTTCTTGTGAGCAACATTAATCGCTTCTTTATCATCTAAATCATAAATAGTTTTTGATCTGGTCTTTAATGTTTTCTCATCATTATTAAAAGCTTGCCCGCCACCATTAATGCATCCTCCGGGGCAGGCCATTATTTCAATAAAATGAATATCACTTCTTTTTCCTTCCCTGATTTCGGTTATAAGCTTATTAGCTGATTTTATTCCACTTACGACCGCAATTCCAATTTTTTGTTTTCCAATTTTTACAGATACTTCTTTTCTATCTTTAAATCCTCTTAATTTAGTGATTTTTATATTTGATAATTCCTCTCCGGTAAGATGATAGCTTAAAGTTCGTGCTACACCTTCAGCAACTCCACCCGTAACCGAAACCATTTTCCCTGCTGAACTTCGGGTATTAAAAGGAATATCAGGCATTTCTTCATCTAATGACTGTGCATCGACACCATAAAGTTTAATAAGTTTAAGCAATTCACGTGTTGTTAAAACCACATCTATATCTGAAATACCTTTGTGTGTCATTTCTTCACGTTGAGCCTCAAACTTTTTAGCAGTACAAGGCATTATAGAAATTGAAAATATTTTTTCCGGCGATATATTTTCTCTTTGTGCAAAATAACTTTTTATTAAAGTTCCCAATATTTGCTGTGGTGATTTGGTTGTAGAAACATTATCAATCATATCCGGATGAGACTGTTCCATATGCTTAATCCAACCCGGACAACAACTACTCATCATAGGTAAATTTTCGTCATTTTTAATTCTGTCTGCAAGCTCTGCTGATTGTTCAAAAATTGCTACATCAGCTGCAAAAGATGTATCAAAAACTTTATTAAACCCGATTCTTCTTAAAACAGCATTTAAAACACCATTGATATCCTTTCCTGAACGTAATCCTAATTCATCAGCTATTGAAACAGAAATGCTCGGTGAATATTGAACAATAACAGTTACATCTGTATTACTCAACATCTGTTGAACAATATCCAAATTTGTTTTTTCGTATAATGCTCCTGTTGGACAAACCAACAGACATTGACCACAGTTTATACAATTCGAAAAATTAAGGTCCTTGTTCATACTGGTAACAATTGCTGTTTTGTTGCCACGTTTATAAAAGTCGAAAGTAGATATGTCCATAACTTCTTCACAAACTCTTACGCAACGCCCACAAAGTATGCACTTTGCAGAATCCCGAACAATACCCGGACTTGATTGATCCAAATTGGCTTTAGTTTTTTCTCCTGATATTCTTCTTTCCCTTATATTCAATTCAACAGCTAAATCCTGTAATTGACAATTACCGTTACTTGCACAATATAAACAATCATCAGGGTGATTAGAAAGCAATAATTCAACAAGCATTTTTCTGGCTTGAATTACCCTTGGAGAATGTGTTCTGATTTTAATCGGTTCTTCAATCTGGTACGAACAAGAAGGAATTAATCCTGATTTACCTTCAGCCTCAACCACACACATTCGACATGCCCCGGTCGGTGTAAAACCCTCCATTCGACATAAAGTAGGGACTTTTATACCATTCCTATTAAGAGTTTCGAGAATGGTTTCTCCTTTTTTAGCCTGTATCTTTTTATTATTAACCTCTATATCAATAAGCATAATGATAGTTTATAAAATACTTATTTACTTATGATTGCCGAAAACTTACACGTTTCGAAACAAATTCCACAACCAATACATTTATCCTGAACAATAAAATGAGCATTCTTAGCTGTGCCGAATATAGCGCCTGTCGGGCATTTCTTTGCACATAATGTACAACCGGTACAAGCATCAACATCAATTTCAAAAGTTCTTAATTCCTGACAAACACCAGCCTCACAGTTGCGTTCAAAAATATGTTCTTCGTATTCTTCTCTAAACCATTTAAGAGTGCTCAATACCGGATTTGATGCTTTTTTTCCTAATCCACACATGGAAGTATCTTTTAATACTTCAGCTAAACTTTCAAGCTGCATAACACCTTTAAAGCGTTGCAGCGTAGTATGGCCATTTTCATCTTTTGGTCTTTTGCTAATATTATCAAGAATTTCATACATTCTTTTGGTTCCCTCACGACAAGGAATGCAAATTCCACAACTTTCCTTCTGCATAAAGTTCATGAAATATTTAACCATATCAATTATACAATTATCCTCATCAAGTACAACCATTCCTGAAGAACCAAGAGACACTCCTGTTAACATTATAGATTCATAATCAATTAAGGTATCCAAATGTTTTTCGGTTAAGCTTCCACCCGATGGTCCGCCAATATGAACAGCTTTAAATCTTTTTCCGTTTTTTATTCCACCGGCTACACGAAAAATCACATCGCGAAGTTTTGTTCCCATTTCAATCTCTACTAAACCAGTGTATTCTACTTTCCCCGAAATAGAAAAAACTTTCGTTCCTTTACTATCCTTTGTTCCCACTGACTTATACCACTCTATACCTTTCTCAATAATTATCGGTACATTAACCAGTGTCTCAACATTATTAACTACCGTAGGCTGATTATATAATCCTTTTGTAGCAGGATATGGAGGTTTTGAATGTGGTTTACCACGTTTCCCCTCCAGGCTACTTATCAATGCCGTTTCTTCACCACAAACATAAGCACCGGCTCCTTTTTTAATGATAATTTCTAAGTTATAGCCACTTTCTAAAATGTCATGTCCTAACAATCCAAATTCTCTGGCTTGAGTAATTGCATTTTTAACTCGTTCAATGGCAAGCTTGTATTCGGATTCGATATATATAAAAGCTTTCTGTGCTCCTATTGCATAGGCCGAAATCGCAATTCCCTCAACTACCTTATGTGGATCACTTTCAATAAGTAGTCGTTCCATAAATGCCCCCGGATCGCTTTCACCTGCATTGCAGATTAAATATTTCTGATCACCGGGTGTTTCATAAGCTATTTTCCATTTCTTCCCTGTTAAGTAACCTTCGCCTCCACGTCCGCGAAGCATACTCTTTTCAATAATATCGCAAACTTCTTCCGGTGTATTTTTACTAATTACTTTATAAAACGACTGATACCCACCTGAAGCTATATATTCTTCTATTGATTCAGGATTGATAAATCCACAGTTTTTTAAAATTAATCTTTGTTGATTTCGGAAATAAGCCAGTTCATCTAAAAAAGGTACCTGTTCCCACGTATCTTGTATATCGTTCTTTAATTGCCCCAGAATATTTTCTTCCTGAATAAAATTATTGAAAGAACCATCAAGGATTGAAATTACATTTTCAGATAATACTTTTTTATAAAACAAACATGTTTTTCCAGGTAATTGAACCGAGATAACAGGCTCTAAAGAACTTAAGCCCAAACTCCCAACAGGAATAATCTCAGCATCAATATTCCTATCAACCAGGTATTCTTCTATGTCTGTTTTTAGTTTCTGTGCCCCCAATATAATCGAAGAAGAATTTATACTAACTGCTATTACTGGTTTATCAATCTTTTTGCGTTGTATTAAATTTAGTTGTGCAACAACTTCTTCTTCTGATTTATCAGATTTGAGTTTTAGAATATTTTCAATTAAGAAATCTTTATATTTAAAGTTGGTTTTTTCTGACATATTTTATTCTTCCATACTTTTATAAAAATCAATAATTTCAGCAACTTTTTCAATGGTCAAATGAGTAAAATATTTATCGTTTACAGCCATTACAGGGCCTTCACCACATGCCGCCATACAAGTCGTTTCCTCTAAACTAAATAAGCCATCTTTCGTTATCTCTTCATCTTTAATTCCCAGTTTTTTTTCAAGTTCGTTAATTATTAAAATATTTGAATTGACATGGCAAGAAGTGCCATTGCATATTTTAATATGATATTTTCCTTTGGCAATAAATCGAAAATGATGATAAAATGTAGCCAGACCGTATATTTCAACTGTAGGCAGGTTAAGATATTTTCCTACTTTTACAATAGCTTCTTCCGATAAGTACCCACACTCATCTTGTATATCCTGTAAGATTGGGATCAGGTTATCTCTTTGTACAAATGGATACTTCTCGAGTATTTCTTCTAAATCTGGCATAAACCAAAATATTAAATTTGCAGAATGCTGTATTTTACAAATATACGAATATATTGTTATTTATTAAACATTGTTATTTTATTAACACTAATTTAAAATCCCAAGACCTGCATTCCAACTTGCTGATTAAATGCTAATTACGTCTTTATAAGTATAGAATAAACACTACCAAGCTACTAATATATTGTATAACATATAAACAGCGATTACAGCAGAATCAATTAAATTAGTTATCTTGCAATAAGTTTAAAGACAATTTTAATACCTAATAAAAGCTTAAAGTTTTTACTCTTTATAAATGAAAAAGGAAATAGTTATATGTCTGGGTAGCTCTTGCTTTTCAAGGGGAAACAAGCAATCGGTTCAACTAATAAAAGATTACATTAAAGCACATCAACTGGAAGACAAAGTATTTTTCCATGGAAATCATTGCTATGAAAACTGTGAGAATGGACCGATCATAACAGTAGACGGAAAAGAATACCAGAATGTTTCTCCTGAAAATGTAATTTATTTATTGGAAAACCTTTTTGGAAAAGACTAAATCCGGCTTTTCTTAATTTTTGAAAACAATTTGATTTTATGAAACCGATTGTTGAAATATTAAAAGATAAATGTAACTTAAGTTACTCGTGTGTAAGGGTATGCCCGGTAAATGCAATAGAAATCAAAGTAAACAGAGATTATGCCAGGATTATACCGGAAAGATGTATTGGATGTGGAAGCTGCACCTCTGTTTGTCCGGAGAATGCAATTATTTATCGCGATTCAAAATCCGACACCAAAGAAATCTTAAAATCTAAAGAAAAAAAAGTTGCCATTGTTGCTCCCAGTATTTCGGGTGAATTTCATGATATAACAGATTACAGGAAATTTGTTAAGATGATTAAACAACTAGGTTTTGATTATGTGAACGAAGTTTCGTTTGGTGTTGATATTATTGCACTTAAGTACGCTGAATTGTTTCGTGATTTTAAAGGGAAGTATTATATCTCAACAACTTGCCCTGTTGTTGTTTCTCATATCGAAAAGTTCCAGCCGGAATTATTGGATAATCTTGCTCCCTTAGTATCACCAATGATTGCCACAGCAAAAATAGTTCGTAAGCTTTATGGTAAAAACATTAAAGTGATTTATATAGGTCCGTGTATTGATAGTAAAGACGAGGCAAATTTATTCGAAGGTGATGGAAAAATAGATTCAGTTTTAACATTCAGGGAATTACGCGAACTGTTTAATGAGTTTAATATAAAAGAAAGTAAACTTGAGTTTTCTGAGTTTGATTCTCCGATTGGATATAAAGGCTCTTTATTTCCAATTGCCAATGGTTTATTGCAAGCCGCCGGAATTAACGAAGATCTTTTAAGTGGTAATGTTATTACTGCCGAAGGGAAAATGAATATGCTTAATGCTACAATACAGTTCCATAAAGAAATAGAAACAATAAAAAAACATTTCAATTTATATTATTGTGATGGTTGTTTGATGGGACCCGGCACATCAAAAAACGGCGAAAAATTCAATAGACGAACCAGGGTTACAGACTATGTCAATAAACGGCTTAAAAAATTTGATAAAGGCAAATGGCAAAAAGAAGTTGATAAATTTTGGGACATGGATTATTCAAGGACATTTAAAAATGATGACCAAAGAATTGAAAAACCATCAGAGGAAAAAATTAATGAAATATTAAAAGCCATTGGCAAAGAAGATAAAAACCCAGATCTTGGATGTAATGCCTGTGGTTACGATACTTGTCGTGATTTTGCAATTGCTGTTGCTAAAGGATTCGCAAAAATTGATATGTGCTTAACATTCTCTTTACGAAACAGACATGACTATATTAAAGCACTCAAATCGACAAACGAAAAACTGGCACAAACACAAAATGCCTTGCAAGAATCGGAAGAAGTAGCTCAAAAGGAAAAAGAAACTGCCAAAGAAGCTTCAGATACAATTAGTGGTATGCTTCAAAAACTTCCTTCGGGAATCGTTATCATCGATAAAAATCTAAAAATAGTACATTCGAACAATAGTTTTATTGAAACGCTGGGCGAAGAAGCTAAAACAATTGATGAAGTAATTCCGGGTTTGGTTGGTGCTGATCTTAAAACATTACTTCCATTCAATATTTACAATTTATTTACGCATGTGTTTTCTACAGGAGAAAATATTTTAAATAGAGATATTCACATTGACGATAATCTGCTTAACCTTTCTGTTTTTATAATTCGAAAAAATAAAATTGTTGGAGCTGTTTTCAGAGATATGTATTCACCGGAAGTTCGTAAGGAAGAAGTTTTGAAAAGAGTAACTGATGTTATTGATAAAAACCTGACAATGGTTCAAAAAATTGGGTTCTTATTAGGAGAAGGTGCCTCAGAAACTGAGCAAATGTTAAATTCAATTATAGAACTCTATAAAATGAGTAAGAAAGAAGAA
>JAUVLS010000163.1 GCA_030600625.1 Bacteroidales bacterium | reverse complement strand
GACCAATATGGTTGGTTCGCCTTTCAATTTCTTCCCTTGAAAAAAACTTACCGGAACGGATATTCTCTTCTGACTTTTTAGCCCTGTTTGTCAACTTAGATTTTAAAACAGTTTCTTTTTCAAGAACAGAACGCAGCTTTTCAAACAACTCATCAATAATTTGTTCATCTGCCTTGGATAAGTGATTATGTATATAATCTCTTTTTTCAATGATATTCATGATTTTCATTATTTCTTCTCCTACAAATTTAACGTTTTTTATGCACTTTTTGTTCTAATTTTTCTTTTTAAACTCTTCAACTCCCGAATCTAAAAACTTAATAAAATTATCAATATTCAGGTCGTAACCTTTGGGCTCAACTAAAGTTTCTCCGTTTGTATCAATCAAAACATAATATGGTTGACTATTAATACTATATTTTGTTATCTGAAAATCAGCATATTTTTTACCTAAAGTCTTTTTTGCTTTTCCATCGTATGTTGATGTTACCCATTCATCTTCCGGCAATTTAGTTCTGTCATCAACATAAAGTGCAATTATTAAATAATCATCTTGTAAACGCTTTAACACTTTCGGATTAGACCAAACTTTATTCTCCATTTCTTTACAATTTGCACAAGCATGTCCTTTAAAATCCAAAAGAACAGGTTTGTTTAATTTCTTTGCACAAGCCATTCCTTGTTCATAATCAAAGTATCCTTCTAATCCGTGAGGTAAATGTAAAATACCGCCATATTTTGGATTTTCACATAATGACATAGGTTCATCTCCTTGTGAATCCAAGATACTTACGACAACCTGTGATTTTGAAATATCAAATTGTTGAGCCGATTTTGGAGGAATTAATGCAGAAACTGCATTTAAATCAGCACCAAACAAACCTGGCAACAAATACAAAGCAAATGTAAATGAAACCATAGCTATAACTAATCTTGGGACTGAAATAAAGGGAATCTCACTATCGTGCGAGAATTTTAATTTTCCCAGCAAGTATATTCCCAGTAAAGTAAATATGACAATCCATATTGCCAGGTAAACATCTCTGCTAAGAATGTTTAAATGATATGTTTGATCGATATTAGCAATAAATTTAAGCGAGAATGCCAATATAATAAATCCTAAAACTACTTTTACAGAATTCATCCAACCGCCTGATTTTGGCAAGCCTTTTAACATCCTTGGAAAAATAGCAAACAAGGTAAATGGTAATGCAAATGCCAAACCAAATGCAAACATTCCTATTAGTGGCTCAAGAACAGCACCGGCAGCAGCTTTTACCAGTAAAACACCAACAATTGGTCCCGTACAACTAAACGACACAACAACTAATGTAAAAGCCATAAAGAACGATGCTAAATATCCTCCTTTATCAACCTGTTTATCGGCTTTATTAGCTAATCCTGAAGGCAATATTATTTCGAACATTCCAAAAAATGATGCAGCAAAAGCAATAAACAATACAAAGAAAATTGTATTTGGAATCCAATGTGTACTTAAACCGGTTGTAAAATCAGCACCTGCACTTGTTAACGAAACAATTAAACCTACACTTGCATATAAAACAACTATTGAAACTCCAAAAATTAAAGCTTTAATAATTGAATTAAACTTAGACGATTCCCCTTGCATAAAAAACGACATCGTCATTGGAATCATAGGAAAAACACATGGTGTTAAAACGCCAGCTAAACCCAAAACAAAAGACAGTAAGAGAAATCCCCAGATGGATTTACTTTCACTTTCTGGTTCTGAACTTATTTTTTCAGTTAAATCAACTATCGGACTTAAAGGATCAACAGCCACTGTTTGTGCTGGTTTTGCTCCTTCAACTTTTACTTTAAAATCAGGATTGAAGTAAACACATTTATCGTCCTGGCAAACCTGGAATTCTATTGATCCGGTTATAACAAAGGACTCAGTTGTTAATACTTTAATCTGTTGAACAAAAGTTACCTTATGGCTAAAATATTTAACTTTCATATTAAATACTTCATCCATCACTTCTTCCGGCTCAGGGCTCTCGGAAGGTGTCCCAATAAGTTCAAATTTATCTGACTCGTCAATATAAAATGTTGTACGAACCGGTCCTCCCTCATCAAAATATTGTGAGTAAAGATGCCAATTCATATCAATATTTGCTTCAAATATGATTTCGGCAATTCCTTCTCCGGTACTTTTACTTTTATATTTCCATTTTACCGGATCAACTATTTGTGCAAAAACACCATAAGAAAAAATAATTAAAATGCTTGTTAATAGAGTTATTCTTTTCATGATTAAGGTTTGTTTTTAATAAAGTCTCAAATTTAAGAATTAAGTATCAATTTAAAAAAATACACAAAACTTTTAATATCTACATATATAGATATTAACAAACTTTAACAAGCTGCTAATTAAAAAAAAGTAATAAGATTTATGGATTAGTCTTTAATTATTTCTCCATTTTCATCAAAGAAATGGAACTCAAGAAGCTGGTATGAACTAACTGACTCAATATTAATTTTTTTCTTGAATTTAAGAAACCATTTAAATTTCTTTGAGAAAAGTCCGTGTTTAATATACCCGGCTATATAAGGATGTACTTTTAGGGTAAGTTTTTTATAATTTGCTTCGTTGATTAAGAAGCTAATATAATTTTCAATATCGTCGACAAATAAAACGCTTGGGGTTATTTCCCCTGAGCCTTTACATGTCGGACATTTTTCCATTATTTCTATGTTCAGTTCAGGCCTAACTCTTTGTCGTGTAATTTGCATCAATCCAAACTTACTTAAAGGCAGAATATTGTGTTTTGTTCTGTCGGAAGACATAGCTTCTTTCATTTTATCGTAAACTCTTTGCCTGTTATCTGCATTATGCATATCGATAAAATCCACAACTATTATTCCACCCATATCCCGGAGTCTTAACTGTCGTGCCACTGCATCAGCAGCTGCCAGATTTACTTCCAGAGCATTTGATTCCTGATTTTCACCTAACTTTGAACGATTCCCACTATTAACATCAATTACATGCAATGCTTCGGTATGTTCAATTATTAAATATGCTCCACTCTTAAAAGAAATCGTTTTCCCGAATGATGATTTTATTTGTTTATCAACACCATAATGATCAAAAATAGGCTGATCTCCTTCGAAATGCTTAACTATCTTACCTTTTTCAGGAGCAATAGTATTAATGTAATCTTTTAACTCACGATAAACGGTATCTTCATTAACAAAAATATTATTAAATGATCCATTCAAAACATCGCGTAACACAGCCGAAGTTCTATTAAGCTCACTAATAACTAATCGTGGAACGTTGCCGTGTGTAATCTTTTCAAAAGCTATCTCCCATTTTTGAACTAAGCTTCGAAGCTCTGAATCCAGAACAGCAACTTTTTTACTTTCAGCAACAGTTCTAACAATTACACCGTAATTTTTAGGTTTTATACTTTCTACAAGTTTCTTTAATCTTTTCTTTTCCTCAGGAGATTCAATCTTTTGAGAAATTGAAACTTTATTTGCAAATGGTATTAAAACGAGGTTTCTACCCGCAATAGAAATTTCAGAACTTAATCGAGGGCCTTTTGTAGAAATTGGTTCTTTTGCAATCTGAACAAGAACCAGTTGTCCCGATTTAAGGACATCGGTAATTTTACCGTTTTTGTCAATATCCGGTTCAATTTTTATTTTCGGAATAGAAGTAGCTTTCCCTTTTCTAGCCAACGAACTTTTAACAAATTTATTAAGTGTACGAAATTGATGGCCCAAATCGAGATAATGCAAAAACGCATCCTTGCTGTAACCAACGTCGATAAAAGCTGCATTGAGTCCGGGCATTATACGTTTTACCTTAGCCAGGTAAATGTCTCCAACCGCGAATTGTAAATTTCTTTTTTCTTTATTTAACTCAACAAGCTGCTTATTTTCTAATAAGGCTATGGCAATTTCAGAGGGGGTTACATCAATTACTAGTTCGGTACTCACGTGTCCTTCTTCTAATTTAGTAATACTATAGTTATATAAAACAATTTAAACCTAAAGAAGACAAACTTCAATAGGTTCAAATTATTAATTCGTTTAGAATAATCTACTTATCCTATTTCTTTTTATGACGATTTTTTCTTAAGCGTTTTTTGCGCTTATGAGTTGCCATCTTATGTCTTTTTCTCTTCTTTCCGCTTGGCATAATCTCAAAATTTAATATTCACTAATTAAATTAACGCTTAACGCTATTCTTAACCTTATTTACAAATCTTTTTGAAGGTTTGAAAGAAGGAATAAAGTGCTCAGGAATAATAATAGTAGTATTTTTAGAAATATTCCTTGCAGTTTTTTCAGCACGCTTCTTTACGATAAAGCTACCAAAACCTCTTAAATATACATTCTTATCATTTACTAAAGAATCCTTAATGGTTTCCATGAAAGCTTCTACTGCTTTTTGAACAGTTATTTTCTCAATTCCTGTGTTCTTTGAAATTTCGTTAACGATATCTGCTTTTGTCATTTTTTAAAAACTTTAATTATCAATAATTTAGATCACTTACTTAATTTGAATTGCAAATATATATGTTTTCTTTTGATTAATAAAATACTAAACGATTAAATTTGT
>JAUVLS010000239.1 GCA_030600625.1 Bacteroidales bacterium | reverse complement strand
ATTCTGCAGGCACATTATAGAAGCACGGTAGATTTTTCGAACAACGCATTGCAGGCTGCTGAAAAAGGTTTTAACAAATTAATGAAAGCAGGCGAGACATTAAATAAACTTAAACCAGATTCTAAATCTTCAGTAAATATTGAAAAAATAAAAAGCAATTGCTATAAAGCAATGAATGACGATTTAAACAGCCCGGTTTTAATTTCTCATTTATTTGAAGCTGTTCGAATTATTAATCTTATTAATGATGGAAAAGAATCAATTAATCAAAATGATTTAGAAAATTTAAAATCATTATATAAAATATTTGTTCTTGATGTGCTAGGATTACGAGAAGACAAATCGAGTGGTTCAAAAGAAACCGAACTAATGGGAGAATTAATCGACATGGTTTTAAATCTGAGATTGGAAGCTAAAAAAAATAAAGATTTTGCTACATCAGATAAAATACGAGATGAATTAACCAAAAAAGGTATTGTTATAAAAGATACTAAAGAAGGTTTTGAGTGGGAAATTGAAAGTTAAAAATCATTATAAATTTGAATTAAAAGCTGTGAAATATTTCGCAGCTTTTTTTGTGCGAATTCGAACACGGGTGTAATACAATCGTTCAATTTTAGTCACTTTACAAAACACGCAAACAGGAGCTTACTCGTTCAGTTTTAACACATTGCATTTTCTGGCATAAAAGATGTTTAAACCACACTAAATGGTTTAAAAAGAAAGAAGACTATCATGAAATTTCGTGCTAAAACAATCGTAAAATTTTTGAGCTTATCTATAATTCTTTCAAGTTTTGTTTTTGGTTTATATGCTCAAAATAAATGTTCAACTCTTTTGGCTTTAAATACTAAAATAAGCAACCACAAAACTCTGACTAAAACCGATAATAAATTACAGGTAAAACTAACAATTCTTGAAGAGTTGGAAATTGTTGAAGAAAATCGAAAACTTGAAAGCTGGATGTTAGATAGCAAGTCTTGGGAAATCGTTAAAAAGTTTAAATGGGACGAGGAACCTGTTGAAGAAGAAAGAGAAATAGAAAAATGGATGATAAATTTCAAAGTTATAAAAGAAGCTTGTATGTGTATAGACATATATTCTGATTTTGTAGAAAAAGAATGGATGAAAAATCACAACTTTTTTATATTATAATCAGCTTGCTTCAAAATCTTCCAAAAACTCCACATATCTTCAGCTGTCACTTCAGGGTGGCAGTTTTATTTTACCTTAAATCTGTGAGTCGTGCCACGAATTTAGATAATTTTGTAAAAATTCTGGTTTACTTACCCGTTGCACGGGTAATGCTTTTTGTGGAACCGCTTGGAGCGGTGCAACAGATAAAAATCGTTGTTAGGCAACTATACGGATAATCATAAAATTTTAAACTAATCTTTAATAGCAACTCATTTTCTTTTATCAACTTATTTAAATAATTATTAACTTAGCCCGAATAATTCACTAATTTAAATATTAGTACCTGTGAATTATTCTGACGACAAAGAAACGTTAATATTTTAATACACTTCGTTTTTAAAATATAATCATTTCTAAGTCGGGGTTAACCTACATTATTTAAGTGCTATACGAAAACTTATGAATAATGCAGGTTCATATCCTGTCTTTTAAAATCTTGTTATTATGAAAAAACTTATTCTGAGTTTGCTTTTTATACAATTTGTTGTTTTGTTTTCAAATGGCCAAATCCTGAAAAAACTACAAAAATTTATTGAAGAAGAGGAAATCGTTGATGTATTAAAGGATGAAACAATTAATCATCTTGAAAAATCAAAAGAAGAATATGATGCAACTGACTATAACTATGCTGTATCTTTTAGTGATAATTCAGGGTTGTTTGAAAACGAAGAAAGATACATGCGTTATAAAAAAATCCTTTTAACTGTAATGAAAGGTGATGTTTTAGATAATAATTCGCCTGAAGAGCAAGCAGAAAGTTTTAATAATGCCGGAGAAATGCTTTATGCAGGTAACCGTTTCCGGTCTGCCGAATTAGCTTTTCTGTCATCAATAACTATTTATGAAGAAAACAGACTGTCCGAAACTAAAAAAGCAGCTTTAGCTTATAGTAACTTAGGATTGGTTTTGCACAGCACCGGCCGCTATTCAAAATCAGAAAAGCACACTTTAAAAGCTCTTGAAATACGCCGGGATATTTTAAAAGATGAAACGGGATATGGTGTGTCATTAAACAATTTAGCCGTATTATATAAAGACAGAGGAAAATATAACGAATCGGAAGAATTATTTACGCAAGCAACAGAAATTATTAAACAAACAAACGGAGAAAACAGCATTCAATATGCCATTGTTCTTAATAATAATGCTATGCTATATCAAATTATTGGCCGATTTGAACAAGCTGAAGGCTTACTTTCAAGAGCCATTGAAATAGCAAATGTTCAGTTAAAAGAAAAATCCCCAAATTATATCCGTTTATATGTTAACCTGGCCCTGTTATATCAATTAATGGAAAAATACGATGAAGCAGAAAAGATATATTTAGAAGCACTGGAGATTCAGGAAAAACGTATTGGCCACAAACACCCTGATTATGCTGTGTTACTAAGGAATTTAGCATCCTTATATCAACAAACAGGAGATTATGAAAAAGTAGAAGAATATCTTTCCCGGGCACGAAACATTTACAAATTGAAATTTGGCTCGAACAGCGCACTTTATGCAAAAACAACTTATGAACTTGCCGCTTATTATCAGTTTAAAAATGATATTAATAATGCAGAACCTTTACTAATAGAGAGTAAACAAATTCAGGAAAAACTATTAAATGAACATCATCCTGATTATGTTTCCACAAAAGAAAACCTGGCTATACTTTATTGGCAAAAAAAAGATTTCGTACAAGCGTCCTTTTTGTATAAACAAGTTATGGACGAATACAATTATCAAATAAATACTTATTTCCTTCCAATGAGTGAGATGGAAAAATCTGCTTTTTGGAATAAGATTCAACCTAAATTTTTAAGATACTACTCATTCGTTTCAGAAGCAATTGAAAAAAATCCTGAACTGTCTGCCGATTTATATAATTATCATATTGCTACCAAAGCTTTATTGTTAAGTTCAACAAATAAAGTTAAACACCAGATTTTAAATAGCGGTGATAATAATTTAATTAAACTTTACGGGGAATGGGTTGATTTAAAAAAATATCTTGCACGACTATATACTTTGTCTGAAGATGAACTTAAAAATGAAAGTGCTAATATCGATTCTGTAGAATATTTAGCCAATACTAAAGAAAAAGAACTTTCGAAAACATCGGCTCTTTTTGCTGAAGGACATCAAATAAAACAAACCGGTTATGAAA
>JAUVLS010000094.1 GCA_030600625.1 Bacteroidales bacterium | reverse complement strand
ACATTTTTAACCCGGTCAAATTTCTGATCGCGTTTTTTAATTCTGTAAAAATTAAGATATTTATAACCTAAGTTGAGCGATTTGAGCGAAGCAAAAAAACGCTTTACTTAGGTTTAACCCCGATTTAGAAATTGTTGATTTTCACCGAAACGGTGTAGGTAAAAACTTTACAATTTCTTTATCGTGAGCGAGAATCGCTCAATTTGGGTATAATCCAAATAGATTCTTGTAATGAAAGAAGAAAAAAATAGATTCTTATATAGTCTGGTTTTTCCTGTATTGTTTCTAATAGTAATATGGATGGTTAAAATTTCAGAAATACTTTTAGATATTGATTTTGTATTTTTAGGAATTTATCCGTTAAAAGCTAAAGGATTAGTAGGAATTATCACAGCTCCTTTAATTCATTCAGATATTGGGCATCTTATAGCCAACAGTATTCCAATATTAATACTTGGTACAGGGCTTTTTTATTTTTACAATAAGATTGCTTATAAGGTGTTTTTTTTAAGCTATTTTATTACCAACATCTGGATTTGGTTTGGCGCAAGGCAAGCATATCATATTGGTGCAAGTGGCCTTGTATATAGTTTTGCAGCGTTTCTGTTTTTTAGTGGTATTATAAGAAAAAATGTAAAATTGGTGGCAATATCTTTACTTGTGGTTTTTTTGTATGGAAGTATGATTTGGGGCGTATTGCCAATTCAACCACATATTTCCTGGGAGTCTCATCTTTTGGGAGCAATTGCCGGAATGATACTTGCTATTTATTATAAAGACATGGACCCAGGTAGAAAAGTATATAACTGGGAATTAGACGATGAAGAAGAAGATGAAGATAAATATTGGGAAATTAATACTGAATCAGATGAAATTAATGATGCAAAATAAAATTTTATTGATAGTAAGCTGTTTTTTTATTGTTACAATAGCAAAAGTAAACGCCCAAAACAAAAATTATGTCAAAACGGGGATTGCCAGTTTTTATGCCGATAAATTTGAAGGAAGACAAACGGCTAATGGTGAAATTTATTATCATGCAAAAAAAACTGCAGCTCATAGAACATTACCATTTGGAAGTATTGTTAAAGTAACAAATCTTGAAAACAACAAGTATGCTGTGGTACGAATAAATGATCGGGGCCCATTTGTAGATAATAGGATTATTGATCTTTCAAAATCTGTAGCACGGGAATTGGGGATCGTTAAAAAAGGTCTGGCAAAGGTTAAAATTGAGCTTATTGCTTCGACTGATGATTTGCCGAGTAATAAACCCTCGGCAAAAAACAAACTTCAAAATAAAATATACTATAAAGTAAATGTTGATGTTGTTTCACCAAGTGGCAAAGGAGTTCAAATAGGCAGTTACAAAGATGACGAGAATGTATTTAGGTTAGCTGAGAAATTAAAAAAGAAGTATAACGAAGAAGTTTTCATTGAAGTTGCAACAATAAAAAAGCAAAGAGTATATCGAATTATTTTGGGCAATTACAATTCTGATGCACAGTTAAATTCTTTAAAAAAGAAACTTTCAAAAGAATACCCCGACTGTTTTATTGTTACATTTAAAAACTAATAATGCGTTTTAAAAACTCATTAAACATCCAAGGTTTAACATTAATCAAGATGTTTAAAAAAAGATCTTTCAAATAACAATATATAGCCTACACCAATAGTTATGGAAGAATCTGCAATATTAAATACAGGGCGGAAAAATATAAACTCCTGATTTGCCCAGAATGGGAACCAGCTTGGATAATGACTGTTAAATATTGGGAAATAAAACATGTCAACAACCCTACCTTGAAGCCAGGCAGAATACCCTCCGTCATGGGGCATAAATTTAGCAATTTGATAAAAACTCTCATCGAAAATAACACCATAAAAAATACTATCGAGGATATTCCCTATAGCTCCCGCCATAATCAGTGCAATACTAATAACGACCATTTTAGGTGCGTTTTGCTTAATGAGTGTTTTTAAATACCATCCGATGCCTATTACAGCAATAATTCGAAATATAGTTAAGAAAATTTTGCCGTTTTTGCCCCAAAACTCCATTCCAAAGGCCATACCGTTATTTTCTGTAAAATGAATTATAAACCAATTACCAAGAATTTCATACTCTTGTCCTAAAATCATATGTGTTTTAATCCAGATTTTTAGAGCCTGGTCAATTATTAACACCAGTAATATAAGTGCTAAAGATTTTGTTGTAATTGATTTCATTATTGCGTTTTTTATTTGAGCATAAAACTATTAAAAAGAGTCGAATAATAAAAAATGATTGGATCGTTTTGACCCAATCATTCCATAAAATATGTTAAAAAAGATTATCGTTGATTTTTCTTAGCTTCAATGCTTAAAGTAGCATGCGGAACCGCACGAAGTCTTTCTTTAGAAATTAATTTACCTGTTTCACGGCAAACGCCATAAGTCTTATTCTCAATGCGAATAAGTGCAGCTTGTAAATGCTGTATAAACTTCTGTTGACGCTGAGCCAATCTTCCGGCTTCTTCTTTAGATAGAGTAGCGGCACCCTCTTCTAAAACTTTAAAAGTAGGCGAGGTATCTTCGGTATCATTGCTTTCGCTATGAGTAATTGTCTTTTTCAATATGTCGAAATCTTGTTGGGCTTTTTCAAGTTTTTGTAATATTATTTCTTTGAATTCTGCCAACTCTTCTGCTGTATATCTTTTCTTTTCCTCCATAATTCATCAATTTTAAGTCGATCTAAAGATAATAATTATTTTTATTCAAAAAAGCAATTGTTAACTTATCTTGTCTATTTTAATATACGTTTTTATTTCTTCGGTAATTTCTACTAAATGCACCGTGTTTTGTTCGAATTTATCTACTAAACCTATTGATTTTGCTAAGGTTTGGATACTTATATAATCACCGTATTTTTCAATAGCCTTGTTTATTAAATCGTGTTTTTGTATTTGTATTTCAATTTTATCCGTTACCTCAAAATTGCTGTCTTTTCTGATATTCTGAATACGATTTATAAATTCTCTCGCAATACCTTCTTCTCTTAATTCATCAGTAACTGTAATGTCAAGAGCAACAGTTAATTTACCATCATTTGCAACTAACCAACCCGGGATATCTTCAGAAGTTATTTCAATATCTTCCAAAGTAAGATTGATCTTTTCTGTATCAACGCTTAGTTCGTACTTTTCATTGCGTTCGAAAGCCACTATTTCTTCCTGTGACATTTGTGTAACAGCCAGCGAAATTTGTTTCATTAATTTACCATACCTAGGACCTAATGTTTTGAAATTTGGCTTGATTTTTTTCACCAAAACACCTGTTGTATCAGTAATGTATTCAACATCTTTTACATTTACTTCTGCGAGCACTAAATTCCGAACAGCTTCGAATTTTGCTTGTAACGATTTATCCAAAACAGGAATCATGAGTTTGCTTAATGGCTGTCGAACCTTGATGTTTACTTTTCGACGTAATGCAAGAATCATAGACGAAACACGCTGAGCTATGTCCATGTTTTCTTCTAAATCTTTATCGATATATTGCTTATCATATTTTGGGAAATCAGCAATATGAACCGATTCAGTTAAGTCTTTCTCTGTAATCGAATTTAAATCAGTAAATAATTGATCGGCAAAGAAAGGTGAAATAGGAGCCATTAATCTTGCAATAGTTTCCAAGCAAGAATAAAGAGTTTGGTAAGCTGCAATCTTATCTTCAGAATATTCTCCACCCCAGTAACGTTTACGGTTTAACCGAACATACCAGTTACTGAGATTTTCGGTAACGAATTTCTGAATTGCACGACCTGCACGAGTTGGTTCATAATTTTCATAATCGGTTTCTACTTCCTTAACAAGCGAATTAAGTAACGAAATAATCCAACGGTCAATTTCCGGCCTTTCGCTTACAGGGATTTCTTCTTCTGCATATTTAAATTCATCAACATTTGCATATAAGGCAAAGAACGAATAAGTATTATAAAGTGTTCCGAAAAATTTACGTTTTACTTCATCTAAACCACTTGAGTCAAATTTTAAATTATCCCATGGTTGTGCATTAGTAATCATGTACCAGCGTAATGGATCGGAACCGTGTTTTTCAATAGTTTCGAAAGGATCAACAGCATTACCAAGTCGTTTCGACATTTTTGCACCGCTTTTGTCTAAAACCAAACCATTCGAAATAATATTTTTATAAGCTACTGAATCAAACAGCATTACTGCAATTGCGTGCAAAGTAAAGAACCATCCACGAGTTTGATCAACACCTTCGGCAATAAAATCAGCAGGGAACAAGCCCCCTCCAGCTCCCTTTCCTTTGGGAAGGGTTGGGGATGGGCTAAATAATTCTTTATTTTCGAAAGGATAATGAAATTGTGCATAAGGCATTGCTCCCGAATCAAACCAAACATCAATAAGGTCTAATTCACGAGTCATTTTTTGTCCGCTGTCCGATACCAGATAAATGTTGTCAACATACGGCCTGTGCAAATCAATTTTTTCGTAATTGGTTTTTGAATTATCTCCAACAATAAAATCCGCATATGGATTTTGTTTCATAAATCCTGCTTTAACAGATTTTTCTATTTCATCGAAAAGCTCTTTAACTGATCCAATACATTTTATTTCTGTTCTGTCTTCTGAAACCCAAATTGGTAATGGTGTTCCCCAGTAACGAGAACGAGAAAGATTCCAGTCTTGTAAGTTTTCCAGCCATTTACCAAAACGGCCTGTTCCTGTTGATTCCGGTTTCCAGTTAATGGTTTTGTTCAACTCGATCATTCGATCGCGTGAAGCAGTTGTTTTAATAAACCATGAATCCAAAGGATAATAGAGAATAGGTTTGTCGGTTCTCCAGCAGTGTGGATAATTGTGAACATGTTTTTCAATCTTGAAAGCTTTATTTTCTTTCTTCAGCATCACAGAGATATCCACATCTATAGTCGGATCGTTTTCTGATAGGATAGGATCATACTCATTCTTTACAAATCTTCCAGCGAAAGGTTTGTATGAATCAATATTAATGTATTTCGAAACAAATTCAGAATCCAGACTTTCTATAGGATACATTCGCCCTTGCTTGCTAACCAATGGATGCATTGTACTTTCCTTATCGTAAACTACCAATGAAGGAATATTATTTTGTTTTGCAACACGGTCATCATCGGCTCCAAAAGTTGGAGCAATGTGAACTATTCCGGTACCATCTTCGGTAGTAACATAATCGCCGATTATCACACGGAAAGCTTCACGTTCCGGCTTAACCCAGTCAATTAATTGTTCATAATAAACTCCTTTAAGATCTTTCCCTGTATATTCAGAAAGAACTTTGAAAGGAACTTTCTTGTCACCTGCTTTATAATCTTCAAGATTTAATTCTTCGGATTTTTTATCAAAATGGGCATTAAATAAATCTTTTGCAAGAACAACCACAATTGGTTCTCCGGTATATTGATTAAATGTTCTGACTTTAACATATTTTATTTTTTCTCCAACAGCTAAAGCCGTATTCGAAGGTAATGTCCATGGAGTTGTTGTCCAGGCTAAAATGTAAACACTTGTACTGAGCAAAGTCGAAGTATCTGTATTGTTAAATAAAAATTCTGATTTTTCATTTTTAACGACCTTAAACTGGGCAACACAAGTTGTATCTTTAACATCTTTGTAACAACCCGGCTGATTAAGTTCATGTGTGCTTAAACCTGTACCTGCTGCAGGTGAATATGGTTGTATACTGTATCCTTTGTAAAGCAGTCCTTTATCAAAAAGTTTTTTGAGTAACCACCATAAAGTTTCAATATATCTGTTATCGAAAGTAATGTAGGGATCGTCCATATTAACCCAGTATCCCATTTTGTGTGTTAAATCTTCCCACACATCGGTATATTTCATTACTTCTTTACGGCAAGTATCATTGTATTCGTCAACGGTAATTTTCTTTCCAATATCTTCTTTAGTAATTCCCAGAGATTTTTCAACGCTCAACTCTACTGGCAGTCCGTGAGTATCCCAGCCGGCTTT
>JAUVLS010000086.1 GCA_030600625.1 Bacteroidales bacterium | reverse complement strand
CTAGAACATGAAAATCATAAATCAAAAATCGTTAATCAGTGTTCTTAAATCACATTATGAATTACGATTGAAGATTAACGACTGATGATTTTAGATGTATTAATGGCTTAACTTATTGACATTGGTCTGCCGACAGGCAGGTTAGGTGCTTAGCGGATTTGCTAACAGGTTGATAATAAGATTACTAATTTTGAAGTACTTTATATAATTAGCCGCTTAGCACCTTTTTAAACTAAACTCATACATAATATTCAATATTCGTTATTTAAAAAAACTTGACTATCAAATTATGATTACTTCTTTTAACAATACTCTGAATAATGCTCTTTATTGATTAGTTCACGATATTTTGCTACTACTTTCTTAAAATCTTCCCAAACAGGTCGTTTTAATTTCTCATTACGAAGCAGGGCTGATGGATGAAAAGTAGGCATAACCAATCGGTCATTCCAGTTTAACCATTCTCCACGCACTTTCGTGATTTTAGCATTTGGATCAATTAATCCTTTTAAAGCCGTTGCCCCCAAAAGAATTATGATTTTGGGTTCTATAATTTCAATTTGTTTATATAAATAGGGGAGGCAACTTTCTCTTTCTTCCGGCAAAGGATCTCGATTATTTGGAGGGCGACATTTGACAATATTTCCAATAAAAACATGCTCTTTTCTGGTAAAACCACAAACATCTAAAATCTTGTCAAGTAACTGACCGGATTTGCCAACAAACGGACGCCCCTGCTGATCCTCATAACAACCCGGGCCTTCACCAATAAGCATTATTCCGGCATTTTGTGAACCTTCACCAAAAACAACATTTGTTCTGGTTTTACTTAATGCACATTTTGTACATTGGTTAACTTCTTGCTTTAGTAGTTCAAAATCATCCATGAAGTAAAAATTTTAGTTTATAATATTTTGTGGATTACCATTTAACCACTTGTATATATTTTCGATTACAATTTCTCCTCGTAATTCAATTGCTTCTTTGGTTGCGTAACCAATGTGAGGAAGTAAAATAACATTGGGAGCTTCGAATAAAGGATGATTTTTATCTAAAGGAGGCTCTTTTTCGTAAACATCAATGGCTGCTCCAGCAATCTTTTTGTTTTTCAGAACTGCTGCCAGAGATTTATAATCTACAATAGCACCACGGGCAGTATTAATTAAAATTGTTGTAGGCTTCAATAATTGAAGTTCCTTTTCTCCAATCAAATATTGAGTTTCTTCGGTAAGAGGAATATGAAGAGAAATAATATCGCTTTCTTTTAATAAATAATCTAATTCAACCAAATCTACATTAGGGATGTTTTTTACTGTTCGATTATAAGCAATAACTTTACACCCAAAAGCATTTGCAAGTTTAGCTGTTTCCTGCCCAATTTGACCCAAACCAATTATTCCGAAAGTTTTTCCGTATAATTCTGATCCCAAAAAGCCTTCCCGTGTAGAAGATTTTCTTGTTTGTGAATCACTCCAAATCATTTTTCGATAAAGACTTATTGCCGATCCTATGGCTAATTCAGCGACTGCATGATTCGAATATCCTGCAGCATTTGAGACTACTATATTTTTCTTTCTGCACAAATCCATCGGAATGTGATCAACACCGGCAAAAGCTACTGAAATCATTTTAAGATTTTGGCATTTGTTAATAACACTTTCAGAAAGAGGTAAATTACTTAAAACTAATATATCAGCATTTTGAGCTCTGTTTATAATTTCAGCATCATTTTCAGGCCTGGAGTCATAAGATATTAACTCGTATTCTAATGTTTCAAAAGCAGCCTTTATTTTAGCAATATTTGCAGGTGTTATGCCAATTGGTTCCAGAATTACTATTTTCATGGTAAGAATTATTTTTGATAAAATTAAAATAAAAAAAGGGAGTTCAAAACGAACTCCCTTTATAAATTTATGATAAACAAGATTATTGCTTAATTGAATATCTTTTAAAATCAGAAACTGTTAAGTCTTTATCAGTTTGTTGCAAATATTGCTGAACTGATATTTTACTTTCTTTAATGAAAGCCTGGCTAAGTAAAGTATTTTCTTTGAAAAATTTATTTAATTTACCCTGAGCAATTTTATCAACTAAGTTTTCTGGTTTTCCTTCGGCTAAAGCTTGATTTCTTCCAATCTCAAGTTCTTTTTCAATAGTATCCTGAGGAATCTGTTCTTTGTTAACAGCAACTGGTTCCATCGCAGCAACCTGCATAGCTATATCTTTTCCCACTTGCTCGTCAATTCCGGTTTTAGTTAAACCAACAAGAGTAGCTAATTTTTTATCGCTATGAATGTATGCAGCAACTTGTTCAGCTTCAATCTTATCAAAATATTTTAAATCTATTTTTTCGCCGATAACACCTGTTTGTTCAATAATCTTATCAGAAATCTTTATTCCGTCAATTTCAAGCTTATTTAAACCTTCAAGGTCTGCTGGCAAATTTTCTAAAGCTTTATCAAGAATGTTTTCAGCTAATTTTACAAAATCTTCATTTTTAGCTACGAAATCAGTTTCGCAATTTAATGATATAATAGCACCTTTTGTTCCGTCTACTTTTGCTAAAACAACACCTTCGCTAGCTTCTCTGTCAGAACGCTTGTTTGCAACAGCCATGCCTTTTTCACGAATGATTTGTTGTGCTTTATCGAAATTTCCTTCAGCTTCAACCAGTGCTTTTTTACAATCCATCATTCCGGCGCCAGTCATTTTCCTCAATTTATTTACTTCAGATGCAGTTATTTGAGCCATTTTCTTAATTTTTACTGCCTGCCTGTCGGCAGACAAGGTTTTGAATTAATTATTCTTTTGTATCTTTCCCGCCTGCGGAACGGGCAGGTTTAGCGTCTGCCCCGCCTGCCGAGCTAGCAGGTGTAATCTTTTCTTCTTTCTTTGCTACTTCCTCGCCTGTCGGACGAGCAGGCTTCTTTGCAGATTTTTTAGCTTCTATTTTTACTTTTTCTTCTTTAACTTCGGCCTTCTTTACAGACTTTTTAGCTTCTTTTCCGGCAGAATCAGCAGATTCCTCAGCAGGAGTTTCTTCTGTTTTTCTGGCACTGGTTTTTTTAGCATCAACTATTGGCTCTTTAGTTCCTTTTTTACTCTCTTTTGCAGAACCTTCTTTTTCCTTCTCCATTTTTCTTTCTTCTAATCCTTCCTTAATCGAATCAGTAACCTTGTCTAAGATTAATGAAATTGATTTTGAAGCATCATCGTTTGCGGGGATAGGAAAATCAATAGGAATTGGATCCGAGTTTGTATCAACAATTCCAAAAAGAGGAATATTAAGTCTTTTTGCTTCTCTTACAGCAATATGTTCTTTTGAAACATCAACAATAAACATTGCAGCAGGAAGTCTTGTCATATCCGAAATACTGCCTAACATTTTTTCAAGTTTAGCTCTTTGACGGGTAACTTGCAATTTTTCCCTTTTTGCAAGATTATTTAAAGTACCATCTGTTTCCATTTTGTCGATGGAAGACATTTTCTTAATAGCTCTACGAATGGTTGGGAAGTTTGTTAACATACCACCGGGCCAACGTTCTGTTACGTAAGGCATCTGAGTACTTTGAACTTTCTCTGAAACTATATCTTTAGCTTGTTTTTTTGTAGCAACAAATAAAATTTTTCGACCTGATTTAGCAATTTGTTTTAAAGCATTACATGCTTCGTTTAATTTTGCTTCAGTCTTTTGTAAATCAATAATGTGAATTCCGTTACGCTCCATGAAGATATAAGGAGCCATTGAAGGATTCCATTTTCTTTTCAAGTGTCCGAAATGAACACCTGCTTCTAATAATTCATTAAAATTTGTTCTTGACATTTGTTTGTTTTTTTAACGTTTACATTCTTTTTAATCAGTCAATTGCTGAGTAGCTCCTTGCAGGACGTCTCAACAATTTAGATACTAAACGGAATATTATCCAACAGAATATTATTCTATCTTTTACTAAATTGAAACTTCTTGCGCGCTTTTGGTTGACCGGGTTTTTTACGTTCTACAACTCTTGAATCTCTTGTTAAGAATCCAGCTTTTTTCAAAGCATCTCTGTGTTCTGGATTTACTTCGATTAATGCTCTTGAAATTCCTAATCGAACAGCTTCTGCCTGTCCTTTAATTCCACCACCAAAGATGTTAATCTTAAGATCGAATTTTCCGGCAACTTCAACTAATTCTAGAGGTTGTTTAACAACGTACTGAAGTGGTTTTGTAGGGAAAAAATCTTCCAATTCACGCTTGTTAATTGTTATTTTTCCTTTTCCTTCACTTAAATAAACCCGTGCAACAGCAGCTTTTCTTCTTCCTAAAGTATTTATTACTTCCATACTAATTATTTAATTGAGTTTAAATCTACTTTTTTTGGTTTTTGTGCTTCTTGAGCATGCTCGCTGCCTTCATAAACATAAAGGTTTCTAAATAATTCTCTGCCAAGACGACTTTTTGGCAACATTCCTTTTACAGCTTTTTCAACTACTGCAATAGGTTTTTTTGCTAATAATGCTTCAGGGGTAATAAATTTTTGTCCACCTGGATAACCGGAATGACTTACATATTGTTTGTCGGTCATTTTATTTCCAGTTAATTGAATTTGGCTAGCATTTATTACGATTACATTATCCCCACAATCAACATGTGGTGTAAAAGAAGGTTTGTTTTTACCTCTTAAAATTTTCGCAACTTTTGAAGCTAGTCGGCCTAATACCTCGTCTTTTGCATCAACAATAATCCATTCTTTTTGAACGGTTGCTTTGTTGGCTGATACTGTTTTGTAACTTAATGTATCCACTTTTTGACTCCTAACATTTTAATTAATACCTAAATACATTACTTTATCCTGTATTTTACGGATTGCAAAAATACAATTATTTTTTATAAATCAAGAAATTTATCAACAAATTATCTGTTAATAACCTGACTTACAAATAATGATCTTTGGGAACTCTAAATAATCGTAAAAACGAGCCGCAAATATAGTTAAATTTTAAATTGAAAAGACTAACAAGCAGTTTTTTCAATTCAATTTGCAGATAATTTTTCAAATTAAATTACGTTTTTAAATCTCAACTATCTTTAACTATCTTTGAAGGTAAGATTTATAGAAAATATGAGAATATTCAATATCACATTTAATCATTTTAAACTTTACTATTTTGGACTCATTCTTATTGCAATTTGTTTACCTCTTTCGAGATTTGCAATAAGTGTATCAATGATTTTTTTAATATCAAACTGGATTCTTGAATGGGATTTTAAAAGAAAATGGAAGGAGATAAAAGCGAACCCGTCTGCCGAACGGGCAGGTAAATCAATTTTGATTTTCACAGGAATTTTTCTAATTCATCTTTTATGGCTTATTAATACAAGCAACTTTAAATATGCTTTTCATGATTTAGGGAATAAGGCTATTTTATTATTATTTCCAATAATTATTGGCACTTCTCAAAAATTATCAATTCAGCAAATAAAAAAAATATTGATTTGGTTTTCGCTCGCGGTTGTCGCTTCTACTATTATTAGTACATTAATTTTAGTTGAGGTAATTGATTATCCGATTCAAAGTATCAGAAATATTTCTGCGTTCATGTCGCATATCCGACTAAGCTTATTAATTAATATCAGTATATTTTCTTTAGGATATATTTTATTCTCCAAAAGAATTAAGAACACCAGATTCGAGTTTATTACATATTTTATTTTTATTGTTTGGCTAATAATATTTTTGTATTTATTAAAATCATTTACAGGAATTAGTATTTTCTTTATTACCCTGTTTCTGGTTTTTGGTTTTGTGTCATTCAAGATTCAGGATATTATTCCCAAATTATTTCTTCAGGTATCATTAATTACAATTTTTCTATTGATAGCTTCATTTTTAACTCATTCATTTTCTAAGTTTTATTCAAAAGAAATTGTCGATTTTAAGAATTTGGAAAACTACACCCAATCTGGTAATTTATATGAACATTTTATAGAAAAAGGTCAGCTTGAAAACGGAAATTATGTTTGGATTTATGTTTGTCAAAAGGAGCTCGAAAAGGAATGGAACAATTTAAGTTCTGTATCTTATAAAGGAGAAGATCAAAAAGGACAAAAAACGAAATATATATTGATAAGGTACTTAACATCAAAAGGTTATAGGAAGGATTCTGTTGGTGTCTCAAAATTATCGTCACATGATATAAGAAACATAGAAAGCGGGATGGCCAATTATATATATGAAAATAAGTATGCAATTTATCCGAAAATTT
>JAUVLS010000164.1 GCA_030600625.1 Bacteroidales bacterium | reverse complement strand
GATATGTTGACCATTCTGGGGCCGACAGCAGGTGGTAAAACATCGCTTGCTGCAAGAATGGCTTATGTTCTTGATGGCGAAATAATTAGTGCTGATTCAAGACAGGTATATCGTGGAATGGATTTAGGAACCGGTAAGGATTTGGATGATTATATTGTTGAGGGAAAACAAATCCCGTATCACTTGATTGATATAGTTGATGCCGGCTATAAATACAATGTTTATGAATATCAGAAAGATTTCATGGAAGTTTATTCGGAAATACAAAAAAGAAAAAAGTTCCCTGTTTTTTGTGGTGGTTCGGGAATGTACCTTGATGCTGTTTTGAAAGGATATAAGCTAATACCAGTTCCTGCAAACGAGCAATTAAGAAATAAACTTGAAAATAAAAGCACCGAAGAGTTAATTGCAATTTTAAAATCTTTTAAAAAAATACATAATACTTCAGATACCGACTCTCGAAAAAGAATAATTCGCGCTATTGAAATTGAAATATTTTATGATGAGTCTCAAGATATTGATGATTATTTTCCGGAAATCAATTCGCTTTTAATAGGAGTCAAATTTGACAGGGATTCACGTCGAAAGCGAATAAGCGAGCGATTAAAACAACGTTTAGACGAAGGCATGATTGATGAAGTTAAACGCATTCTGGATAGTGGTATTTCTCCTGAAAATCTTATATATTATGGTTTAGAATATAAATATCTTACCCAATATGTTATTGGAGAAATTACCTTCGAAGAGATGTTTAAGCAATTAGAAACCGCCATTCACCAGTTTGCAAAACGCCAGATGACCTGGTTTAGAAGAATGGAAAGGAAAGGCTTGAAAATACATTGGCTGGATGGTTACGCATCAATGAAAGAAAAAACAGATCGGGTTTTAAATCTTTTAGAAAATAACTACTTTTAATTAAATTGTATCTTCAAATTGTTGTATGCTTTATTCATCTCATGATATTTAGAATTGAATTTTATAACTTAAATATGGAAACATAATAGTCAATTCATAAGGTTCAACTGAGTTTGTTTCATAATTATAAGCATGACCAAGAAATTCTTTTTGCATTAATAAATTCTTAATTTGAAGAATTATTGACTGTGAAAATTTTGGTTTGTTTATCGTGTAATTCATTGAAATATCAACATAGTAATTTGTTGGCGACTGCTCTTCAAAAATACGTGTGTTATCATAGACTACAAACCTGCTATTATTTGATTTTTCCACGTCAATAGGTGCGTATCTTCTACCGCCCAAAATTGTAAACTTACCGTTTAAACTAAAAGTATTGTCTTTTTTTGTTTGCCACTCTTTTCCACCCAAAAGATTAAATACAAAATTTTGATTATATTTTGTATTCCTTTCAATATCATCACCACCAATGTATTTTGATTCAAACAATGAGGTTGTAAGCATATAATAATATCCTTGTTTCATAAAACGTTCAAGTGTAATGTCAACACCCATATTTGTGCCGGTTCCTTTGTTGTTAAGTTGTGATGAAAAATACATTTCATTATTATAATTAATCATCGAAAAGGAACTATCCGGTATAACGGGTACGTCATACAGAATTTGGTAATATGGCTCGATTCTTAAATGTACGTTAGTTTTGATATTCCAGTCATATCCAAACACAAAATGATGAGCCTTGGTAATATCTAAGTTTTTATTCAAGGTTTCCCACCCATTTGCAACAGGAACTTCCATAAGATAGATACGTAAAGGCTCTAACCGGCTGTGTTTTCCATAAGCAAAACTAACAGTCTGGTTTTTAGTAATACGCCAGTTAATACCAATTCGTGGCTCAATTGACAATTTGTTGTTCGTATTAAATATTAAAAAATGTAAGCCGGTATTAATATTAATATTTTCTGTAATAAAATACTTTGATTGTGAATATAATTGATAAGCAAAAGCATTTCCCTTACTTTTTACAAAAAAGTCTGAAGTATCATTAAAAGCAACATTGGTATTTGCTGTAACATCATAATCGTATGCAAGTTTGTTTATGGTTAAACCGGTTCGGTTAGTATGTCGGCTGTTAAATTTATGATTTAGAAATGTAGAAAAACTTAGTCTGTAATTAATTTCATTTTGGTCTGAAACAGGAATTTCTTTTAAATTTGGTCTATAATATGTGTTTTTATTGATATATTCTGTAGCTGAAAATGAAACAGTTGAGAACAAATATGAATTTTTTCCAATTATTTTTCTATGATTAATCCCCGATGCTGTCAAATTATAGTGGATGTCATAATTATAACTATCATAATTTGTTTCCCATTTTAAAGTATCTTTTTCATTTTCAAACTGAACCTTGCCCATTCCATTTATGCTCCATAAGGAAAATATGCCTGCTTTTTTTGTTGGGAAATTGAATTTAAAAGACAGGTCTGAAAAATCAGGTAATCCAGTTACCTGTGGAAGAAGATTTTGTAAAATTCCATAAGTTGAGTATCTGTAATTTATTAGGTAAGAAGCTCGTTTCCCTTTTACAAAAGGCCCTTCGGCAGCAAAATCAATTCCATACGAACCTAATTGAATTGCGTATTCCCTTTTCTCATCATTACCGGTTCGCAGGTTAATGTCAAAAACACCCGATAGGGCATTTCCATATTCGGAAGGAAAGGCTCCTGTGAAAAAATCAGAGTTAGACAGCATATTGCTATTAAACATGGTATTTACACCACCACCTGAAAATAAACCTGCAAGATGGTTTGGTGCAGGTATTTCAACTCCTTCTAATCTCCAGAGTATCCCTTTGGCAGCATTTCCCCTAATTACAATTTCATTATTTTCGACTGTGTTTGGAGTAACTCCTGCAAAAGAACTTGCCAAACGTGATGGGTCATCCATACCGCCTGCGAAACGTTGAGCATCTTCAACGGAAAAAGTTCTTGCAGATAGTGTTGCCATTTTATTTATTGATTTTTCTTTTTCGGTATCAGGTTTTATTACAACTTTTTTCAGTGTAGTGAAACTTTCTTTTAATGGAATATTTAAAACAATTTCTTTACCTGAACTTACAAGCAATTCAGAAATGTAGTAATTTTTATATCCAATAAAACTTATTTGAGGATTAATTCTACCGACAGGAACTCTATCAATAATAAAATATCCATCCAAATTTGTTGTTACGCCAATTAAAGGGTTGGAACCAATAATAATTATTGTTGCTCCCGGTAATCCAATATGCGTTTCACTATCGTAAACTTTTCCTTTGATGGTTTGTGTAGGTTCTTGTGAATAAGTTATATTACTTATATACAACATTATTACTAATAGTATAAAAAATCGCACTTTCTTCATTTTCATATATATTATTACCTTTACAAAATTAGAGCTTTTACGAGGGCTTGCCAATACTGATAAATCATTATTTTTATGACTTCAGATACGGAAAGGACACAAATAGAATATTTTGAAATACTTAATAGTCAGAATTTTATTCCTGAAGATCTTGATTACACAATATTAGATAAACACACTAAGTTTCTTGACAAGCTAAATGTTATTGAAAACAGTTCTATTTCGATTTTTGATTTATATCAAAAAAACATGTTTATTTGTCATCAAGGTTTGAAACTGTTTTTGGTTTTAACATAAACAAAGCACATAAAGAAGGAAATGAATATTTTGATAAAAAAGTTCATCCTGATGATAGTCTTGATGCTATGAAAATAGCTACCTATTTTTTTAAAATTGCTTTTACTTTACCTATTGAAGAAAGAAAAAATTATAAATTGATTAATGATTACCGAATAAAAAACGGAGAAGATAAATATATTAGAGTTATTGAACAATTTCAGGCTTTAGAGTTGGATAAACACGGGAATATTTGGTTAGCTTTATGTGTTATGGATTTATCGCCTAATCAGGATATATCTTTGCCTTTACAAAACAAAGTCATAAATTTTAAAACGGGAGAATTGTTTCATTTTCCGGAAATAACCAAAGAAATTAATTTATCAAAAAGAGAAAAAGAAATTCTTGATTTAGTATCAGAAGGTATGATCAGTAAAGAGATTGCAGATAATTTGTTTATTAGTGTTCATACTGTAAATACACACCGACAAAAAATCTTAGAAAAATTAAATGTGAAAAACTCTCACGAAGCTATTAAATTGGCTAAAAACTATGGTTTGATTAATTGAGCTAAAAAATAAACCAATTAAATTGATCTAATTTATAAATAATAAAAACTGTTATAATAAGATTAATAGCTGAGAACAAGTAATTGTAGAACTCTCTGTATTTTTTAAAATTTCTTCTAAATAGTATCGCCAGGTTTGGAATAAATAAACAAGTTAATAAAGTAAAAAAGAACACTTCGCTTATTTGATGTTCAATATCGCTTGGACCATATAACATAAATAAATATACACTAATTAGAAGAACAGCTATATAAATTAAGTAAGAAATTTTAAAAATTAAAGTAGAAACCAATCTTTTATAGTTTAACAGGAAAGGCTTTACAATTATAAATGCCAAAACATATATAATCAGAAAAGCAATCATTAATAAAAAATGGAAAATAGTGTACATTGTTTAAGGCTTTATTACAGAATAAAAATCACACTAAATTTA
>JAUVLS010000279.1 GCA_030600625.1 Bacteroidales bacterium | reverse complement strand
AAAGTTTAATGGATTTAAATTATTATCAGTCGAAACACCTGATGGTAAACTCACGATTGATTTAATTCAGAAGCATATAAGAGGTTTTGATTTTGAACATCATTCGCAACCTAAAATTATTTCCATAACTCAGGCTACAGAATTGGGAACGGTTTATACTACCGATGAAATTAAGGAATTAGCTGATTTTGCTCATCAAAATAAGATGTTTTTACACATGGACGGAGCACGAATAGCTAATGCTGCAGTAAGCCTAAATAAGGGATTTAAGGAATTTACAAAGGACGTGGGTGTTGATATTCTTTCTTTTGGCGGAACTAAAAACGGTATGATGTACGGTGAAGCAATTCTTTTCTTAAATAAAGAATTAGGACAGGACTTTAAATATGTACGTAAGCAGGGAATGCAGTTAGCATCGAAAATGCGATTTATTTCTATTCAGTTTGAACGATATTTATCAGATAATTTATGGTACGACAATGCAAAGCATTCCAATAATATGGCACAGCTGTTAGAATCTAAAATAAAAGATATACCACAAATACAAATAACACAAAAAGTAGAAGCAAATGGTATTTTCGCCATTGTTCCAAAAGAAATTATTATGGAATTAAAACAGGAGTATTTCTTTTACGACTGGGACGAATCAAGAAACGAAGTACGCTGGATGACGTCTTTTGATACACAAGAAGAAGATATCAATAATTTTGTGGAATTGATAAAGGAGAAACTTTCTTAATATATTTCTGTTTAACCTAACTGTTATTATACTATCTGTTTAGAATAGATTTGTTCAATCAGATCTCTATATTTTTCTGCAATAAATTTTCTTTTCAATTTCAAAGTAGGAGATAGTTCTCCTGAAGCAGGAGACCATTCATCTGCTATAAGCTTGAATTTTAAAATTTGTTCTGCTTTAGCGACTTTCTTATTGAAATCTTTAATGTCGTGCTGCATTAAGGAATATACTTCAGGAATTTGAATAATTTCTTCATTGGAATTGTATTTAAGATCATTCTGGTCGCACCAATCATTAATATATGCAAAATTTGGAGATATTAATGCACTGGCAAATTTTTCATGCTCTCCAATAACCATAATTTGATCAATACAATTCAATTCTTTTATTTTATTTTCGATCATCTGTGGTGCAATAAATTTACCGGATGACAGTTTGAAAATCTCTTTTTTTCGATCAGTAACCACAAGGAATTTATTCTTATCCATATAACCAATATCACCTGTATGAAACCATCCATCCTTATCGAAAACCTGTTCTGTTAATTCAGGATTTTTATAATAACCAAGCATTACATTATGGCCTTTACAAAGAATTTCACCATCATCGGCAATTTTAATCTCGATACCCTCAATTAATGCTCCAACGGTTCCCAGTTTTAAACTGGGTATAGTTTGTCTGTTAATAGTAATTATTGGCGATGTTTCTGTAAGTCCATACATGTTTATTATTTTAATACCTGCCGCCCAAAACACTCTTTCCAGCCTGGGTTGTAGAGCAGCACCACCACATCCTACTATTCGTATTTCTCCACCCAAAGCATCACGCCATTTAGTAAAAATCAGTTTATCTGCAATTTTTAATTTCATCTTATACCACCAGCTGCTTTCCCCTTTGGGTTTATATTTTAAACCAATTTTAATCGCCCAAAAGAAAATTGTCTTTTTGAATCCTTTCAGTTTCTTACCCTTTGCAATTATGTTATCAAAAACTTTTTCAAGAAGACGTGGTACAGTATCAAAACCATTGGGTTTAATTTCTTTCATATTAGCGGCTATGGTTCCCATATTCTCAGCATAATACAAACTACTTCCATTATATTGTGTTTGATAATTACCCATTCTGCCACCAACATGACATAGCGGAAGAATGCTCAGAAATTTATCATCAATAGTGAGTTTAAATACTTCAGCTGCAGCAAGAAAATTTTGTACCATGTTCTTATGCGACAACATAACACCTTTCGATGTACCGGTGGTTCCGGATGTATATATTAATGTGGCAAAATCATTTTCATTAATACTTATTTTTAGTTTTTCTACTTCTTCTTTATAATAAACTGTACTTTCTTTACCCAGATTGAGAATTTCATTCCAGTTTTTAACCTTATCAATAGTGTCAAACGAATAAATAATTTCATTTTTATTAATTTTTTTAGCTACCTGAGCAACCTTATTATATAGTGCTTTATCGGATACAAATATCAATTTTGCATCGGAGTGCTGTAGAATAAATTCATATTCATCAGAACTTAAAGAAGTAAATACAGGCACGTGAACAACACCAATCATAGCCATTCCCATATCAACAAAATTCCATTCAGGACGATTATTGGTGATAGTTATAATTTTGTCACCTTTTTGCATACCAAGCGATAATAGCCCGTAACTAATTTGATGAGCAATTTCGATATATTCTTTCGAGCTGTATTTAACCCACTTTCCATCTTGTTTAACTCCAAAAGCATCTTCCTTACTTAAAAATCTTTGCTCGTATCTCTCTAATAAATCGAATGTTCGGGTAACTCTCATGATGTTCCTTATTTATGATTAAGTACTTGTAGTTAATTTATTATTCTTTAATTTAAATTAGAAATTCACCTTCTTTGATGGTAGTTATGTTCTTTTTTTGTTATACATGATAAAAATTATTGAAATATTGCCTGCCTGCCGGCAAAGGCAGGGATTGTTGGAATTAGTTACTGTTCGAGTTTTTGAAAGTAACAATTTTTCCATTCTTCCATCATTCCTTGATCATTATTAATAAAGCGCCCAAAGGGTGCAATTTAAAACCACTTTCTTAGAGGGTGGATATTTACTGAAAAGTCTCTTTGCAAGATAAAAAGAAATTA
>JAUVLS010000031.1 GCA_030600625.1 Bacteroidales bacterium | reverse complement strand
CGAATTTTCCGAAACCATTAAAAATAAGGTCTTCGCAGGAGGCTCTTCAATTAATTTTAATAATTTACTGGCGGCGGCGGCATTCATCTTTTCCGGCAACCATATAATCATAATTTTATATTCTGATTCAAAAGTTTTGAGATTCAGTTTTTTTAAAATTTCTTTACTTTCGTTCTTGCTAATAATTCCCTGTTTATTTTCAATATCAATTATTTCATACCATTTGTTCTGATTTATATATGGATTTTCAATAATTATTTCGCGCCACAGAGTTATATAATCATCGCTAACAGGATCTTTTTTTACGGTTTTTGATGTTGATACCGGATAAACAAAATGCAGATCGGGATGAACTAATTTTTGAAACTTTATACACGACGGACAAACTCCACAAGAATCATTTTCCTGTTTGTTCTCACAAGAAACATATTGAGCATAGGCTATTGCCAAAGCTAAATTCCCTGAGCCTTCAGAACCTAAAAAAAGTTGAGCATGACTTACCCTGTTTCCCTTTATAGTATGTATTAATTTTTCCTTTATTTTATGATGTCCAACTACTTCTTTAAATTGCATAAATGTTAAATAATTTTACTTAGATATTTTTATTTCAAAAACGGATAATGAGCAAAAATAACAATAAACGAAATACAAACCACAAATAAATATTTGGCATTTTTCATATTCCTGTTTACAATTTAGATTATTAAATGTATAATATTATTTTGTGTGTTAATCATCTGAAATTAGAAATTGGAAATTTGATTAGCTTGCCAGCCGACAAGACAGGAGGTCAAGCCTTTTCCCAATTTCATCCCGAAAACTTTCGGGACAAATTTCAGCTACTATAACGGGTCAAAGTTAATACAATTCAAAAGTGTTAACTACTTTTAGGTGTTTTTGAAAAATGTCAAATATTTCTATCTTTAACACATCAACATAAAAGCACCAGGCATGTATTCTATCGACAACTATAATTTTACAGGAAAAAAAGTATTAATGCGCGTGGATTTTAACGTTCCGTTAAATGAAAAACTTGAAATAACAGATGATACCCGAATTATTACTGCAATACCAACGATTCAAAAAATTTTAGCTGAAGGTGGATCTATAATTCTTTTAACACACCTGGGAAGACCAAAAGGTCAATTTAATGAGAGAATGTCCTTAAAAATAATCCTTTCTCATTTAAGCAAAGTCCTTGATCGAGAAATTAAATTTGCAACGGATTGTATTGGTATTAAAGCAGAAAAATTAGCTAAAACCCTAAAACCCGGTGAAATTCTTTTATTAGAAAATCTAAGGTTTTATAAAGAAGAAACAGATGCCGATGAAGATTTTGCAGAACACCTTGCCAGCCTTGGTGATGTATATGTAAATAATGCATTTGGTACTGCACACAGAGCACATGCTTCGACTTACACTATTGTTAAACATTTTCCAAAAAACAGCATGTTTGGGTATCTTGTCGAAAGTGAAATAAATAATATAGACAAAATTTTACACCAGCCTTTGCATCCTTTTACAGCAATTCTCGGAGGATCGAAAATATCTACTAAAATCCATATTATAGAAACATTAATAGAAAAGGTAGATAATTTAATTATTGCGGGAGGCATTGCATACACATTTGCTAAAGCTATGGGTGGCAAGATCGGAAATTCTTTAGTTGAAGATGAGTTTTTAGATTTTGCAAGACACATTATTAAAGAGGCTGAAAAAAATAAAGTTAAATTATATTTACCAAGCGATTGCATTATTGCAGATGATTTTAAAAATGATGCCCAAATTGATCATTGTGATATTAATGAGATACCTGATGGATGGATGGGTCTTGACATTGGAATTAAATCTGCAAATCGCTTTTCAGAAGTGATCGAAAACTCCGAAAAAATACTTTGGAATGGCCCGATAGGTGTTTTTGAAATACCAAGTTTTTCGATGGGGACATTAAAAATTGCTATGTCGGTAGCCCGTGCTACTGATAAAGGGGCGTTTTCCCTGATTGGCGGAGGTGATTCAATAGCTGCAATTAACAAGTATAGTTTAGCTCATAAAATCAGCTATATATCGACAGCCGGCGGTGCATTACTGGAATACCTTGAAGGAAAGGAACTGCCAAGTATTAAAGCTATTAAGCAAAACTTAACCATTGACCGATATAACTTTGAGGGCAAAAAAGTTCTGATGCGTGTTGATTTCAATGTTCCTATGGACGAAAACAGGAAAATTACCGATGACACAAGAATTATTACTGCATTACCAACAGCTCGTAAAATATTAGCCGAAGGTGGTTCTGTTATATTCTTAACTCATTTAGGAAGACCAAAAGGAAAATATAACGATGATCTTTCATTAAAACATATACTTCCCTATTTATCAAAAGCTCTTGATAAAAAAGTGAAATTTGCTGCTAACTGCATTGGAGAAGAAGCAATAATTGCCGCAACAGTTCTAAAACCGGGAGAATGCCTGTTACTTGAAAATCTTCGATTCCATAAAGAAGAAACCGATGCAGATGAAAATTTCGCTAAACAACTAGCAGAACTTGGAGACACGTATGTTTTTAATGCTTTTGGAACAGCACACAGGGCACATGCTTCAACATACACTTTAGCCAAGTTTTTTCCTGAAGACAAAATGTTTGGTTATTTGGTGGAAAATGAAATTAATAATATCGATAAAGTAATAAAACAAGCGAAAAGACCATTTACTGCAATTCTGGGAGGATCTAAAGTATCAACTAAAATACACATCATTGAAGCATTAATTGAAAAAGTTGACAATTTAATTATTGCCGGTGGAATTGCTTTTACTTTTGCTAAAGCTATGGGTGGTAAAATTGGAAATTCTTTAGTTGAAGATGATTACCTTGATGTTGCAAAAAACATTATTACAAAAGCTAAAGAAAATAATGTAAACCTGTATTTACCTACCGACTGTATTATTGCTGATGAATTTAATGATAATGCAAATATTGAGCATTGCCACATTGACCAGATTAAAGATGGATGGATGGGATTAGATATCGGAATAAAATCTGCAAATGAATTTACCGAAGTAATTGAAAACTCATCTACAATACTTTGGAACGGGCCAATCGGAGTTTTTGAAATGTCGAATTACTCAATGGGAACCTTAAAAATTGCCATGGCAGTGGCTCGTGCTACCGATAAAGGAGCATTTTCTTTAATCGGAGGTGGCGATTCCATTGCAGCAGTTAATAAATTTAGTTTAGCTTATAAAATAAGTTATATTTCAACTGCTGGAGGAGCTCTACTGGAATATATTGAAGGAAAAGAACTACCTGCATTAAAAGCTATTAATGAGGATATATAAACATTATTATTACAAACGTTTTCACTTTAAACTCTAATTGTAATCCGGTAATTTATACTAATTTGTCAATTAGAATCTAGTTATTTATAAGAAATTGTTCAAAATTTTCAGGATGTATGACAGTAGTTTCATTATTTGGATATGCTGTCATAAAATTAGATGGAAATTTTACCTTCTTTGCTGGATTCCATTTTATTTCAAAAGCCTTTAACACGCCATCTTTTTCTTCAATGTAATCTATTTCCTGCTGTGCATGTGTTCTCCAAAAATACCGATTTGAATAATCCTTATTATAATGAAGAAATTTTTGTCTTTCCGAAATAATGTAATTTTCCCATAATGCACCGATGTCATTACGTGACTCAATAGATGAAAAGTTTCCGATCACTGCATTACGTAAACCATTATCAAAAAAGTAAATTTTACGACTTTTTTTTATTTCATTTCGTAAATTTCTGCTTAGTGCATATAGACGAAAAACAATAAATGCTTTTTCAAGCATATCAATATATTTTTCAATTGTTTGAATATCTGCACCTACGACTTGAGCCAATTCATTATATGATACTTCACTACTCACTTGAAATGACAGGGCTCTAACTAATTTTTCAAGAATTTGTGGTTTTTTGATTTGCTCATGTATAAACAGATCTTTGTATAAATAACTACTCGAAAGCAATTGAAGCAATTCTTTTTCTTTTCCCTGATTATTAATTATTTCAGGATAACAACCATATATCAGACGATGATTTAATACTCCTTTTTCAGAAATAATTCCAAAATGATTTATCAACTCCTGATAACTTAATGGATATAACATATATTCCCATTTCCTGCCTGTTAATGGTTCATTTACAGCATTCAATAATTCAAAAGACGAAGAACCGGTAGCTATGACCTGTACATCTGGAATATTGTCTACAATTATTTTAAGAGTTAAACCAATATTATTGATATATTGAGCTTCATCAATGATCAATAATTTATAATTACCTATTAACGATTTTAGATGACTAATAGAATGTTTACCAAGTTCTTCGCGTGCAATAAAATCATCACCTGAGAACCATAGTGGTTCAATACCGGATTCTCTTGCAATTTTCTGCACCAAAGTGGTTTTTCCGGTTTGCCTTGCTCCCAGAATAATAATTGCTTTTTTTTGAAAAAACTTTTCTACAATCTGCTTTTCTAATTCTCTTTTTATCATTTTTTCAAATATTTATACAAATATATTAAATTCCTCGATTACAATCCAGTATTTTATATAAATTCCTCGATTAGCATCTGATAATTTGTTGGATTTATATAAAATCATTACGTAAATTGCACAATCATGAAAAATCCATTTATCAAGGAGAAAGAATTTTATAAAGTATATGATGTATTATTTTCCAAATGGCTGAAAAGATATTAAGACAACTTTCCGATTATATTTATCGAGTTTTATCCCTGAAAAAATCAAATTACATTTGACATTTTCGGGGATAATACGATTCTAATCTTTTGATAAATCTGCTAACAAATATAGTCTGGCTTATAAAATAAGTTACATTTCAACTGCCGGAAGAGCTTTATTGGAATATATTGAAGGAAAAGAATTACCTGCTTTAAAAGCAATAACTGAGGATATTTGAGAAATACAATTCATCTTTCAATTTAAAGTCATTAAATTTAAGGCGATCCTATTTTATTCAAATCAATTTTATTGTTTAAAAAACAATTTTGCTTTAAATTGTGTTCCCTTTCAGATAACAATTTTCAAACCTGCCTGTCGGCAGACAGGCTTAAAAAACAGGAGGTAAAATGCTCGATAAATATAATATTCCATTAATTCAGGATGCTGATCTTAACGGCAAGATTGTTTTGGTTCGTGTTGATCATAATGTAGTTAAAAAAGGGATTATTCATGATCCATACAGAATAGATGCCACAATTGGTACACTTTACCACATCAACGCTAAAGGTGGTAAAATAATTTTAATGTCGCATGTTGGGCGACCAAAAGATAAAAAAACCGGAGATATTAAAATAAGTAAGGATACATCTGTTGAGCCAATTGTTGAATATCTGCGTAACAAGCTCCATATTAATATGAAAATTCCGGATTTTTATCCTCACGAAAACAAAGGATACATTGGAATAGAAACATCAATAAATCATTCTATTCGTGAATTAAAAGATGGTAAAATTGATGGAATTTATTTACCAAACACTCGATGGTTTCAAGGCGAAGAAGCAAAAGGAGCTGATATGGATCGTTTCTCAAATCAGCTGGCCGGATTAGCAGATATTTTTGTAAACGATGCTTTTGGATCGTGGCAGGCACATGCTTCTACTGTGGGAGTAAATAAATATCTTCCTTCTTATGCCGGATTTTTAATGCAAAAAGAAATTGAAAACCTTGAAAGAATTTATAGTCCTCAATCTCCGTTTATTGCTGTTGTTGCTGGTTCAAAATTCGACACAAAAATTGATTCACTTTATGCTTTAATTAAAAAAGCTGATTATCTGGTATTAGGAGGTGTTATTTATAACGCATATTTATGTGCAAAATACGATATTGAGATAAAAGGTATTTCGGAAGATGATTTGGCTCATGCAAAAAAGTTTGCCGAATTCAGCGAGAAATATTCGGGTAAATTAGTTGAACTTCCGTTTATTATTGAATCAGACACCATGGAAGGTAAATTTGAAGGTAAAAACAGGATACATAATATTCGTGAATTAAAGCCAGGAACTAAGCTCAATTATGTTCTTGATGTTGCAAAAGAATCATTCTACGAAGACGATATCCATAAAATATTTTCTTCGGCAAGAACTATTTTTGTAAATGCAGTAATGGGATTCACACCACATTTTAATGAAGGTACAATTGCTCTCGACGAATTAATTGATGAAAATATTGAAGCAGTAAAACTTTATGGCGGCGGCGATACTATGCAGGAATTAAAAAGATTATTGCCTGGATTATATATTGTTGCACTCGACAGTCCTAAGTATTATATATTTACTGGAGGTGGAGCTGTTTTAAAAGCCATTCAGGAAGGAACAACCTTGGGAATTGAACCCGTTAAAGCTTTAACAAAATAAAAAAAAATCGCATTTTTGCATCATCGAAAACTTTTGAAAGTAAGTTTAAAATCTGGCTTCTTTCTTTCTAAATTATCAATTCTATTAATGTAAATTTAATTATGAAAGCTTTTAAGGCATACGACATCAGAGGTGTTTATAACGAGGATTTTAATAAAGAAGATGCTTATAAAATCGGGTATTTTTTGCCAGAACTTTTACAAGCCGATAATGTACTTGTTGGAAGAGATGTCAGGGTTTCTTCTGATGAAATTTTTGAAAACCTTGCTCAGGGAATTATTGATAGTGGGGCAAATGTTTATAATATTGGTATTTCAACTACTCCAATGGTATATTACATTACAGCAAAACATAATTTTGCTGCATCGGTTCAAATTACAGCATCGCATAATTCACGTGAGTATAACGGAATGAAAATTTCTAAATCCAATGCTTTGCCCGTTGGTTATGATACAGGATTGAAAAAGCTTTTAAAAATGATCCAAACCCGTGAGATTGTTATTGCAGATAAGAAAGGGAAAATAGTTGACTACAAAGTTAAAGGCGAATATGTTGAGTTCTTAAAAACGTATGTTCAGGATTACTCAAACCTGAAAATGGCCGTGGATTGTTCCAATGGAATGGCAGGCTTACTGATTAAAAAGTTTTTTGGGAAAAAACCTGTTTATTTATATGAAGATATGGATGGTAGCTTCCCAAATCATGAACCAAATCCACTAATCGAAGAAAATGTTGCTGATCTTAAAAAAACCGTATTAAGTGAAAAATGTGATATCGGCATTATCTTCGATGGCGATGCAGATCGTGTAATGTTTGTTGACGAAAAAGGCAAGTTCATTTCTCCGGATTTAATTATTGGATTTATGGCACATTATTTTCTTGAAAAAGAAAAAGGCGCTGTGCTTGAAGATATCCGCACATCAAAAGCTGTAAAAGAATATGTTGAAAAGCTAGGTGGTAAAATGCACACCTGGCGAGTAGGAAGAGCTTATGCTACACCAAAATTAAGAGAAATAAACGGTATATACGGCGGCGAATTAGCCGGTCATTATTATTTCCGGGATTTCTTTTATTCCGATTCAGGTATTTTAGCCTCATTAATTGTTTTAAATCTGCTTTCACGATTTAAAAAAGAAGGAAAAACCATGTCGGAGATAATTTCAAACATCAGTAAATACGCAAATTCCGGCGAAATCAATTTTAAAATTGAGCAAAAACAAGAAGCTATGGAAGCTTTAAAAGATTATTTCGTTACCGAAGAAGAACCTATGGAAATTCTTGATTTTGATGGTTATCGCATCGAATTTAAAAACTGGTGGTTCAATGTTCGCCCTTCCAATACTGAGCCCTATTTGCGATTATTAGTCGAAGCTGATAATAAAGAAATACTAAAAGAAAGAATAAAAGATATTAAAACGATTCTTAAGAAATTTAAATAACAAATAGTAGAGACGCAATACATTGCGTCTTTACTATTTATTTTTCATCACCATTTATTAGTAAATCAAATAATATTCTCAGATTAATTAATCTGAATACAAAAGCCAGAATTAACGAGAACACAATAATTCCGACAAATTTATATCCCCAATAAAAATCTAAGTTCAAAGAAAATCTTGATATAACAAAAATTCCTGTTACAAATAAGGCCAGAGTTATAATCCTTTTAATATTGATATTAAATCCAAATATTCTTTTTGCAATAATAATCTGTATAATTGCAGTAAATGATTGAGTAATTAAACTGGCTATTGCAGCACCAAGAGCGTAATATTTTGGAATTAATATCAAATTAAGTACAATGTTAATTATAACGCCTCCTGTTGCCATAATATTTAACTCTTTTAAGCTTCCGTTTGCAGTTAACAATGTTCCAAAAATATAACTTGTAGATATTCCAATAAAACATAATATCAATATCCCAAAAATTGATGCTGATGTTTCAACATGCTGATGATACAGTAAATCAATTAGTTCTGTTCTGTAAAAATACGATGCGAAAGTAACACCCAAAACAGGAACAATTAGTAATAAAAACGAAAATAGCGTTAACTGATTAACCGGTTTTTTTTGTTTTATCATTCGTGAAAATATTGGAAGAAGTAATACAGCAAATAAAAATGCAAACATAGCTGCTGCATCTAAAATTCTGAAACCCTGTGCATATATTCCTGCTTGCTCTTTCCCGTCAGGCAACATTCTTTCAAGCATCACCGAATCGACCCTATAATAAAAAACCATTAAAAGCGCTAATAAAGCGTATGGATAACTCTTTTTTAAGGTGGCAATAAAATATGTTTTATCGAAATTTAAACCTAACAATTCTGCTTTATTGTATACAATAACCATCGTGATTAACACAGTCAACACATAAGCTACTGTTTGTGCATAAACAAACCATTCAATTTTAAAATCAGTTTCTGTTACCCCACCCCAAAGTAAAATCCCGCAAATTATAATCATTAGTGCGCGATCGAGAACTGAAATAAAGCTATCGGTTTTAAAATAATGCAAACCACTTAGATTTGATCTGAGGTATAAAATAAAAGATGCTATAAACTGATTTAATATCAGGAATAACAATAACTGGAACTGCCTCCCTTCGTAGCCAATAAAAAACCCTACAACAATAGTTACTATTGCATATAATATTGCCAGAATCAGTTTTAAGCCAACAATATTTGATAATGATTTACTTAATAACTGATGATTTTGAGCAATATTCCGGTTATTATAGTTAGTAATGCCGAAATCGAGTAGCATATTCAGCAATAAAGAAAAGTTAAAAAG
>JAUVLS010000301.1 GCA_030600625.1 Bacteroidales bacterium | reverse complement strand
TGAAGAAGAAAGGAAAAAATTATATAAGTTTCATATCATAGTTGGAAGTTTTAAAACTCCGCAATATGCAACTGCTTATAACGATTTTATTGGTAAGAAAGGTTATCAAACAGAAATGCATACCAATAGATACAATTTCCGGATGATTAGTATTGGAGCTTATAAATCGTGGAGGGAAGCCGTTGTAGAACTTAAAAAGGCAAGAGAAGCAATTGAAGCTACATCGTGGATTTATATTCGGGAATAATAATTACTACTTTTATATATTAGAAGCTGGTTCCGATAATTATCGGAATCAGTTTTTTTATTAACAATTCCTTGATAAGATTTTAATGTTTTACATCCATATTTAAAGTAAATCATTTTTTAAAACAACGAATTATTTTATATTCGCAAGGTATTTTGAAAATAAATTGAATAATTAATATAATTATGACTGAAAAATTAAAACAAACTCTTAGAGACTCAAAGGCTGCAAGGTGGACAGCATTAGCTATAGTTGCTTTCACAATGCTTACAGGATATTATCTTACCGATGCTATGGCTCCTTTAAAGGGTCTGCTTGAAGGCCAATTACAATGGGATAGTTCCGACTTTGGTTTTTTCACCAGTGCTTATGGTTGGTTTAACGTTTTTCTTTTAATGCTAATTGTTGGTGGTATTATTCTTGATAAAATGGGTGTTCGTTTTACCGGATTAATGGCTACTATAATTATGATTTCTGGTGCAGCTATTAAATATTGGGCTGTTTCGACTCATTCTCTTGATGGAGAAATATGGCATGTTTTATTCTGGAACGTTAAAGCTCAGGTTTTTATGGCAGGATTAGGTTTTGCCATTTTTGGAGTAGGTGTTGAAATAGCGGGTATAACCGTTTCGAAAATTATAGTAAAATGGTTTAAAGGCAAAGAACTTGCATTAGCTATGGGGCTTGAAATGGCTACTGCACGTTTAGGTACTGCACTCGCAATTGGCACATCAGTACCGGTAGCTAAAGCATTTAATAATGTATCGATGCCGGTTTTATTTGCCTTAGTATTACTTTGTATTGGATTAATTGCATTTATTATTTATATGTTTATGGATAAGAAGCTTGATGCTTCTCAAGCCGCATATGACTTAGAGAACAATACTGTAGATGAAGAAGAAGCTTTTAGTATCTCAGATATTTGGAAAATTGTTACTAATAAAGGATGGTGGTTTATTGCCATTTTATGTGTATTGTTTTATTCATCTGTTTTTCCTTTCTTAAAATATGCTACCGATTTAATGGTACAAAAATTTAGTATAAATGAAGATTGGGCTGGAAGTATTCCTGCTTTGCTTCCTTTTGGTACTATTTTACTTACTCCGTTGTTCGGAAACTTATACGATCGAAAAGGTAAAGGTGCTACAATTATGATGATTGGTTCTGTTTTATTGATTATCGTTCATTTATTATTTACAATTCCTTTCTTGAATCATTGGATGATGGCAATTTTGCTTGTTATTGTGCTTGGTGTTGGATTTTCTTTGGTTCCATCAGCAATGTGGCCATCAGTTCCTAAAATAATTCCTGAAAAACAACTAGGAACAGCATATGCACTTATCTTCTGGGTTCAAAACTGGGGATTAATGGGAGTTCCTTATCTTATTGGTTGGGTATTAAATAAATATTGTTTTATTGGGTACTTTGCTATATTAGGAACCGGATTTACTACAAACCAGGGTGATAATATTGTAAAACTTGCAACCATTGATCAACAAGTATATGAATTATCTGTGGTTGGTTCTATTGCTCGAAAAGATACTACAATGCAAGTTTCACAATTTGTTTATGATGATAATGGTACAATAACAGATGTTGTGGTTGCTACCGGAGATACTATTCAACGAACCAGCATATCCGATAAAGCATTTAGAAAATTAGAAAAAAGTAACGAAGTAAAAGTGCCCTTATATTCATTTGAAGATAAAGGCCGTATTGATCATTTTATTACCGATAAGGGTGAAAGTGTAACGAAATATAAAAATGTTGCTTCTTTTTACAATTATACTATTCCAATGGGGATTTTCACTTTACTTGGTGTAATAGCTTTGCTTTTTGCTTTCTTACTTAAAGCTGAAGACCGTAAGAAAGGTTATGGACTTGAGTTACCAAATATTGAAAAATAATTGTCAATAAATATATTAATTTAAAGGCTGCTTTTTAGCGGCCTTTTTTGTAATTTTAAGCTTTTGAAATAAAAAAATATAAAAGTTTATGTTGTAATGGTTTATATCATAGCAATGTATTAGAATGGTTGAAAAATTTTAAAAAAAACTTAATAACTATGACAGAGACAATAAAAAGAACAATTAAAGATTCGGCAGGAATACGTTGGATAGTATTAATTCTTATTAGTGGATTAACATTTGGAACATACTGGTTTCAGGATTTCTTCTCAGGAATAAAACCATTAATGATTGCAGAAATGGGTATTACCAGTAGTCAGTTTGGTACATTAATTCAGTGGACTACCTGGGCAAATGTATTTGGAATGATTATTATTGGTGGAATTATTCTCGATAAATGGGGAATAAGACGAACAGGGATTGTATTTGGTTTATTA
>JAUVLS010000034.1 GCA_030600625.1 Bacteroidales bacterium | reverse complement strand
ATCATTTCTAGTTCAGGAAAAATAAAAGGGTAAATGTCATAAGTATTTACTTCAAGAGCTCTTCTTTGATAAAAGAAATTATATGGATCAGGAGTTTTATAGCCGGTTACTTGCAATATCCCTTCATCGACTACAGCTATTGTTAATGCGCTATTTGGTTTGGCTTTAACTTTAATAATTTGTTTTTTATTTGATTCAGATTTTTCTACTGCAGAAATTGTAACAGGTATTTCATTATCCGGATTTTCAACCATGACAGGAGCAAATCCATGTGCTACAGTTAAAGGCATATCAGATTTTTTATGCGGTCTGAATAATGTCGCTGTTATATAAACATTAGGAATATGTTTTTCGGTAATATCTAGCTCAAAAGAAGCTGCCCGCTTATCAGTATTTACATAAAAATGTTTTAGAACCTTATTGCTTTCTACAGTAACAAGCATTTTTCCGGAAAATGGAGCTTTTAATATTACATTAGCCTTATCACCAACAAGGTATTTTTCTTTATCCAGTTGAATATCAATTTGACCTTCATTATCTACCTGGAAAGAACTGTAAGTTGTACTTCCCCAGCCATAAGCATAGATATTTCTTTTTACATAAGTTTCTGCACCCGGTAATGAAATCCGCAATTCATAATTTCCGGAAAATTCAGGAATAAAACTATAAGTTGAACTTGTTCCTTTTAAAGTAATAGCTTTTAAATCAAATATTTTTTCAATCTTCTCAGAACGATATCTAAAATAACTTCCAGATTTAGAAAGAACAGTTTTATACTCATATTTTATTAATTTGACTTTTGCTTTATATTCATCTAAAGCTTTACCGTTCTTATCAACAGCAATTAGATTTATTTTTACTGCTTGCCCTGTTTTTGTATAATATCCTTGATATTTAATTCCAAGAAATACATCTTGTGTGTAGATATTAACATTATTTAATCTATTAACCGGTCTTCCTGTTTCATCGAAAACCGTAGTATAAATATCGGATTGTAACACTCCCATATTTTTATAACTAGCAGGGATTTTGTAATTCTGTTGTCCCTGACCCGCTTCATCTGTTTTACCTTCCCAATATTTTCTCTCAAAATATTTTTCTGCTCCTTCTATATGGTAGTTGTATCCTCGGTTTTCTTTCGGATAAAAGTACTTACGTTTTGTTGATAATTCTATTTGATAATTTCGATTAGCAGCAGGTGGCCCAAAGAAATTAACAGCTTCAAAACTTATATTAATATTCTCGTCTGGCTTGTATTCCTTTTTGTCAATATCTACCTTGACTTTAATTCTATCTGGCATAAACTCTTCAACCTTGATACGTTTTGAGCCAATAAGTATATTGTTTGATGTAAAAATATTTACAGAGTAGGAGCCTGTACTTGCAGTTGGTTGAAGTTTAATTTGTGATTCAAATGCGCCATTCTTATTTAATATTTTTCTAACAGTTTTCAGGGTTTTTCCATTAGGCGTAATTACTTTTAAGATTATCGGTAATTCTCCTGGAGTTTCCCATTCGTAATCTCTTATAATGGCCGAAATATTTATTGTTTCTCCCGGACGATAAATATCTCTGTCTCCATAAATAAAAGTTTCTAATCCTGATGGATTTTTATGATTTCCGCCCACATCAAAACGTGATGTAGCAACTCTTGTATTTCTTAATGGAATAAAATTAAAATCGTTATTGTGTTGAACTGTAATTAAATTTGTTTTAAAGCCAGGAGCTATTAATTCAGAAAATTCATAAGTAGCAATTCCTTCTGCATTTGTTTTTAATGTTGAATTTATTTGATTGTTACTTCCGATAAATTTTATTTCAACATCTGATAAAGGTTCAGCAGTTTTTATTGAATTTGCAAAAACTGAGATAGTATTTTCTCCTTCTTTTACAATAACTCCTATATCCGAAATTGAAATTAACTTTTTATCCTTTAAGTAATAATTATCGGGTGACGAAATTTCAATTAAATAAATTCCATTATAATCGGAAAGCTTGTCTTCAAAATCAAGATTTAGTAATTGATGATTCCCATTTCTAGGTAACGTTTTTGTTTCAATCTCTTTTTCATAAATCACATCACCTAAATTACTATTGTCATTTCTGTTATAATCATAATAGTAATCATCATAATAATCATTATTATAACTTCTAAAGTTATAGTTTTTAATGTATGAAACGATGTTGTTCTCGTATATCTTAATAATTTTCACCCTTATTTTTGGAATATTAACAATAGCCGCTTCTATATTTTTTGCTCCATTACCCGAAACGTAAAATTCTTTTTTGTTTACAAATTGGATGCTTGGTTTTAGTTCTCCAAATGATATTGGTTGAGAATATTCTTGTTTTAATTTACCTCCTAATTTACCGAGTAATCCTTCCTTTAGTGATAAATCATATTTGTGATTCATGCTAAATTCATCACTCTTAATAATAAAATAGCTTGGATAAGCTTCAACTGTATATCTTATGGATGGATCAATTGTAATAAAATTCTTAATATCTTTAATATTAACTTCCTGAGTAGTATGAATTGTTATTATACCATCGGAACCATCATGATTTGCTTGTACATCATTTATAAGTAATTTAAAAGGTGATGGAATAAGAAAATCTTCTTCGAAATCTTCCGTAGTTTTTATACTTCCATTAAATGCTCCCAGACCCTTTTTTATAGTGATTTTAGCATTTAAGTCTTTGTCTTCATTTTCGATATCTGAAATTATAAAACTTACATTATTACTGATCTCATTTGAAACTAATTCAAAACCAAACGTTTCATTTTCGATTGAAATGTCCAGTTGTTCGGCAACTTCTTGTGGAGTAACATTTTGATTAAATTGGATATTTACTTTAACTTGAAGTGATTCATTTTGATTGGATGGCATTGACCAATTTGTTTTTAGATCGGAAACAGACAAATATGGTGTATGGAATGCAAATGATTTTTTCTTTGCTAGTTTTAAATTTGGAATATACTTGAGAATGTTTGGGCTAATTTCGCAGGTAAAATCAGTAGCAGGTTTAAATCCTTGCGCAGGAACAAACACAAATTTGTTTTTAGCAGTCCACATATATTTCCCATCTGTATGAGGCTTAATTTTTAAAAGCTCATTATCGATCCACATATTTACAAGTGAATCAGGAACTAAATCTTTGTTGAATGTAAAATTTATACTGTTTGTGATAGTTATTTCTTCAGCAAAGTTTTTTTCAACTACTTTTACTGTGTTGTTTTGTTTTGAACACGAAAAAGTTAATGCTAAAACTAGAACAAGAAAGGTAAAGAGTTTTGTTTTCATTGTAATGACTTTATAAATGAGTGTTTGAAACTATTTTTATTACTTAATAATGAGTATTTGATAAAAAATCCCCGTTGAATTTAAATTTGTTAATAAAGCTAAGAAAAAAGTTTTACAAAATAAGATTTAATTAGTGATATGTATTCGAAAAAATTCAAAAAGGGTTTACTTTTATTCGGAGTTAATTGAAAGAATTTTTCACAAAATCTTTACTACGGTTTAATATGGATAGAAAAATAATTAAATTTTTTAAAGAGATACCCTTAAAATTAAAATATACAGTTTTTGGTTTTTTCTCCTTATTTATAATATTTTTTTTACTAGATGTTATTTATCCTGTAAATACTAAAATTGAGTATTCAACAATTATCTATTCACAAGATAGTACATTAATTCACGGGTTTTTATCTTATGATGATAAGTGGAGAATGTATACGGAGCTTGAAGAAATTACTCCAGAGCTTAAAAAAGCAATTATTTTTAAAGAAGATAAATATTTTTATTATCACTATGGTATTAATCCTGTGGCGATTGTAAGGGCTGCTTTTAATAATATAAGAACAGGTAAAAGAACATCCGGAGCATCAACTATTACGATGCAAGTAGCACGATTAATCGATCCGAAGCCCAGAACGTACAGTAATAAATTAAAAGAGATGTTCAGAGCTATTCAATTGGAATGGCATTATACAAAGGATGAAATATTACAGTTATACCTTAATCTGGTGCCATTTGGAAGTAATATTGAAGGTGTCAAATCTGCTTCTGTTATATATCTTGGAAAACTGCCTGGCCACCTGAGTATAGGAGAAATTGCAGCATTGTCGATTATACCAAATCGACCGGTTTCTCTTAAGTTGGGTAAAAATAATGAATTCATAAAAAGTGAAAGAAATATATGGCTTCGGAGATATCAGGAAAGTAAATTATTTAAAAAGAAAGATATTGAAGATGCCATAGAAGAACCACTTAATGCATATAGGAGAGAAGTGCCTAAAATTGCTCCACACTTATCGTATCGCTTAAAGAAAAAATATCCAGGGCATAAGATAATTTATTCGAGTTTGGACTTTGAAATGCAAAAGAAAATAGAAACTATTGTAAAGAATTATAGTCAGGGATTATATTTTCAGAATATTAAGAATGCAATTTGCTTGATTATTGAAAACGAAACACGACAGGTTAAAGCATATATTGGATCTGCTGATTTTTATAATGAAGAAGACGGTGGTCAGGTAGATGGAATAATAGCGGTAAGATCTCCGGGTAGTACTTTAAAACCTCTTTTATATGGAATCGCAATAGATCGTGGTTTGATTACGCCTAAATCTTGCGTAAGTGATGTTCCTTTAAGTTTATCGGGATACGAACCGGAAAACTATAATGGAGAATTTTATGGTAATGTTAGTATCGAATTTGCACTTTCTAATTCGTTAAATGTTCCGGCAGTTAAAGTTTTAGCTCAACTGGAATCCCAAATTTTGATAGAAAAGTTGATAGATATAAATTTTAAACAGATTAAGAAAGATCAAAATCATCTTGGATTATCTATGATCCTTGGTGGATGTGGAACAACACTCGAAGAATTGACATCAATGTATGCTTCTTTTGCTAATGAAGGCTTATACAAAAATCTACAATATGTTACAGAATCTAAATCTACATCCGAAATAGAACTGCTATCGAAAGAGTCAACTTTTATGATTACAGATATCTTGACCCAATTAACAAGGCCTGATCTTCCTTTGGATTGGTCTAATAGCCAACATATGCCTAAAATAGGATGGAAGACAGGAACTTCATACGGAAGGAGAGATGCCTGGAGTATTGGATACAATAAGAAATACACAGTAGGAACTTGGGTTGGAAATTTTTCTGGCGAAGGTGTACCAGAATTAAGTGGGGCAGAAAAAGCATCACCATTATTATTTAAGGTGTTTAATGCAATTGATTATAATTCTGAAACAGAATGGTTTCATACTCCAGCAAGTTTGAGTTTTAGAGCTGTTTGCCCCGAAACAGGATTAATTCCATCTGAATATTGCGAAAGTGATATAATCGATTACTTTATTCCCGGTGTCTCATCAATGAAGGTGTGCGAGCATATTAAAGTAGTTCCAATCTCAATTGATTCATCAATTTCCTATTGTACTTCGTGTAAACCAAAAACTGGTTATATAGAAGCTCAATTTCCAAATTTATCTGCCGAAATGATTACATATTATGAAACAAATAATGTAAGATACCTTAAGATTCCACCACATAATAGTGAATGTGAAAGATTGATGTCAGGAGATGCACCTGTAATTACTTCTCCAGTTAATGAAAATGAATATTATTTAGATACAGAAGATGAAATGCAGATTATGTTAAGCTGCCATGCTTCTAACGATGTTGAGAAAATATATTGGTATATTAATAATAAGTTTTATAAGGCAGTTAATACGAATGAGAAAATTTTCTTTGATCCACCTGAAGGAAAGGTGCAAATATCCTGTTCTGATGATAAAGGCCGAAACAGAAATATTAATATTTATGTAAAATATATATCGTATTAAGAGATAATTATTTTTGCAAATAAGATTTTAATTGCAGTAAGGTTCAATTAGAATTCTATATTGATAATCTTACCATATTTAATATCCCTTTTAAAAGCATTTTTTAAATCTTTATTTTGAATATGAGCAATAAAGCTTCTGATTACTCCGCCATGAGTAATAATTACTATGTTTTCCAGATGTTTACTTTGGATATCTAAAAGAAATGAGTTTACTCTATTATGTAATTCGATAAAAGATTCACCATTTGGGCATGATGTATTTACAAAATCGGTCATCCAACGATTTATATCAGGATGTTTAATTTTATCCCATTCTTGTAATTCCCATTCGCCAAAATTAAGTTCCATTAAGCGATCATCGTAAATTATATCTGAACTAAAAAGGTACTCTGATAATTTTTTACATCTTAATAAAGGACTTGAGTATAATTTATCAAAGTTAATTTTTGAGATTTGATTTTCAATTATTTGAGCTTCATTTTTGAACGTGTCAGCCACATCAACATCCGATTGTCCATAGCATATTCCCGGACTTATTGCTACACTTGTATGACGAATTAAATAAATATTCATTAAATGAAATTGCTTATTACAATAAAACTAAGATAAAAAACGATTTCTGAAACTTGTTGGGTTGCACCTAATGCATCACCGGTAAAACCTCCTATCCATTTCTCAAAATATCGTTTTAAAAAGAATATTATTGGAATTATTGTTATTAAGATTAATAAATACCAATATGAATAAACAACTGACAATAGAAGGAGAGGAGTACTACCAAAAATAAAGGAGATAAAATAATCTGTTGAGGATAAGCTTTTTCCAACAGGTTTCGATTTGCTTTTATCATCATCGCGTGTATATTCCGAAAAAAAGATTATGCCCGTTGCAGTATATCTGCTCAGGGCATGAGCTGCAAACAAAACATATGGGATTTGTTCAGTATGAACGTTTGTTAAGCTTAAATATTTCGTAAAAAGAATAAGAATTAAACCTACAGTTCCGTAGGTGCCAATTCTTGAATCTTTCATAATCTTAAGAATCTTTTCTTTAGTCCAACCTCCACCAAACGCATCGCACGAATCGGCAAAACCATCTTCGTGAAAAGCTCCTGTTAACAAGATTGTACTAACCATGCTTAAAATAATCGAAATTGACAATGGAAATACAAACTGACAAATATAAAATACAAGTGCTCCAAAACCCCCAACAATCCAACCAATAAGTGAAAAATATTTGGTGCTTTTGTTTAACATTTCATCTGAATGATCAATGTTTTTAGGAACAGGGATTCTGGTGTAAAACATGATAGCAGTGAGGAATAACCTCCATTGTTTTTTCATTCTTTTTGTATTTAGTGTCAAGTATCAAGTTCTGTGTTCTGTGTTCTGTGTAGTCAATGCCTAAATAGAGTTCGATTAATAATTTAACTGCCGCTGCATCCTTCATCTCATGTCTCATGTCTCATATCTCGATACTCCAATCTGGCTATTCCTTATTCGAAACACCGGCATCTTCAAAGCTAGCCATTTCATTTAAAAAATTCACAGCCGATTTTATAATTGGATAAGCAATAGCAGCACCGGTTCCTTCGCCTAAACGCATTTCTAAATTTAAAATTGGTTTAGCGTTTAAATATTCCAGCATTTTAGTATGACCCTGTTCATTTGATGTATGAGCAAATATACAATTGTTTAATATTTCAGGATTTATTTTTTGTGCTACAAGTAACGCAGATGTTACAATAAAACCATCTACCATAATAGTCATATTTAACTCTGTGGCTTTCAAAAATGCACCTGTAATCATTGCGATTTCAAAACCTCCAAAAGTTGAGAGAATCTCAAGAGGATCGCTATTTAGCTGATACTTCTCAAAAGCTTGTTTGAGAATTTTCTTTTTGTGTTTTAATCCTTCATCATCGTGTCCTGTTCCTTTTCCAATACATTCTTCAATAGGTAATCTGGTTATTTTACTCATTATAAGTGATGCCGAAGAAGTATTTCCAATTCCCATTTCTCCAAAACCAATAATATTGCAACCAGACTTAAATTGTTCTTCAACAATTTCACCTCCGGTTTTCATAGCTTTTTTACATTCTTCAATTGTCATGGCAGCGCTCTCGAGAATGTTTTTTGTTCCGTTAGCGATTTTAGCATGGATAAGGTTTGTATCGTTTCCAAAATCAGCATCAACTCCGGCATCAATAACTTTTAAATTAATTCCGTTTTGTTTGCTAAACACATTAATTGCAGCACCATTATTTAAAAAATTCAGAACCATTTGTTGTGTAACTTCTTTTGGAAATGGACTAACGCCGGCATCAGCTAATCCGTGGTCGGCAGCAAATACAAGGATTGTTGGATTTTTTAATTCGGGAGTAGTTGTATTTTGAATTTGACCAATTTGTAAAGCAATTTCTTCTAATTTCCCCAATGAACCTAAAGGCTTAGTTTTGTTATTGATTTTATGTTGTAATTGTTCTTTTAAAATATTGTTCATTAGTTTAATGGTTTAAAGTTTTTGCTAAAAGCTAATAGCTAAAGGCTAGAAGCTATTTTTAAAGGTATTCCGGAAATCATTAAATATACTTCATTCGCTTGTTTGGCAATATATTGATTCATCCAGCCTTGTAAATCGGTGAATTTTCGTGCTCCTTCTGTTTCTGCATGTACACCCATTCCAATTTCATTTGATACAACAAGAATTGTAGCATCTTGATCAATAAATTTACTCCATTCCTTTTTGGCTTGATTTAAACTTCTTTCAAGATCATATTCAGTATCAGAAAAAAAGTTTGTTAACCAAAGTGTAATGCAATCAAGAACAACAATTTTACCTCCTAAATCATGTTTAGATATTTCTTTTTCTTCTTCAATATTTGTCCAAATATCCGATCTGTCATTTTTATGTTTGTCAACACGATTTTTGAAATCTTTATCCCAAATTCTTGAAGTTGCCAAATAAACTGGATTCTTGGTTAGTTCAAGAGCTTTGTTTTGTGCAAAACTACTTTTACCTGAACGTTGGCCACCTGTTATGAATATTACTTTTGCCATATTTTATGTGTGATTTATAATCTTTATTAGTACAAATAACTAAATCAGATTATAGATTTAATCACTCATAACTAACAGGATA
>JAUVLS010000169.1 GCA_030600625.1 Bacteroidales bacterium | reverse complement strand
TATTTCAAATTATGATTTGTTAAGAAAAATTAGTGAATACGGATAAAAGTAAGTTGATAATATTTAATTAAAGAGCGAAAATTCAATTAGTAAGTGCGACAATTTCCTTTCAAAGTTAAAAAAGCCGGCTTTTATTATGAAAAAATGGTCAATCTATTTTAGCTTGACATGTTTATTATATGTCAAATTCAAAATGGTTAAATCAACAAGATTATAATTTTTAATGAAGTTTGATACGTTAATCTTATCCGTTTTTACTAATACTTTTAAGTAGTTCCAGATTCTTAATTTCAATTTTTTTTCTATTTAACTCAATTATTTTTTCATCGCTAAATTCCGATAAAATCCGAGCGACACTTTCTATAGCCATTCCAGATAATTCGGCTAAATCTTTCCTTGTAATATATGAAAAAACATCAATAGATTTAAATTCTTCTCTATTTAGATACAATAGGGTATTTGCCAGTTTCCCATGTAGTTGTCTAAGGCCTAAGTTTAAACATTTAGTAAGCATAATATTATAATTCTTACAATACCAGCTCGCTGTTTCACGAGAAAAATCACAACTTTGAGAAATTAAATCTTTAATACCTTCCCGATCAATTGAACAAACTTTTGTTTCTCTTAGTGCAGCAGCAGAAAAGTAATATGTATCATCTCCAAAAAGAGATGTTAATCCTAGAAAATCACCTGGTTTTAGTAATTTTATTATGATATTCCTTTCAGGGCCTTCAATATATGTTTTAACTAGTCCGTCCAAAACATACAATATGTTTGAAACACGGGATCCTTCTTTTATTATTGTTTCTCCTTTTTTATAATTAATATGGATTTTTTGTAAATTATAAAATTCTTCTATTTTTTCAATGTTTTGAATAAAACAATCTGAACTACTATTACATTCATTGCAATTTGTTTTTTCGAAATATCGATTCATATTAGAAGATTGTTTTTTGTGCTATAATAGCAAGTTTCTTAAAAATTACAATATAAAGATATACAATTTATAATAAAGAAATTGTCTAAACATAATAGTATTAATTAAAAAACAGGAAACGACATCTGGTTCCCTGTTTTTATGTATTTAAAGCTGTATTAGTATTTCTGCTAATAGTTCTATTTTAACATATTTTTTTATTTAAACATTGTTTTATAAGCCACATTTTCTGCTGCTTTTAGTAAAGGATAACCTGCAGGAGAGGCTGTTAGTAAAGGATGAGTCCCAATTTGTGAAGTTAAAATGGAATTTATATTCATTCTGTTTTGAATAATGACACCAATAATATTTGTTAATTCTCCTACGGATGAACCTCCAACTACTTCTCCACCTAAAATTACATTTGATTCTTTTCCGACAATTAATTTAACAAGTTGTTTCTTTGCTCCAGGGAGTGTCCCCGGGTGTTTATCCATTCCCTCAAATACCCCTGTTATTACATCAAATCCTTCTTCTGAGGCTTGCATTTCAGTTATTCCGGCAACTCCAAAAGCAATATCACCAATCATTGTTGAAAAAATTGAAATTGTTCCACTAAATGTTTTAATAGCACAAAGTTTAAATAAATTCATTCCGGCAGTTCTGGCTTCGGCGCATGCTGTAGATGCCAACATTGTACAGCATGGTTTTCTTGTTATAAAATCATGCTTTTGGGCACAATCACCTACTGCAAAAATATCCGGGTCATCTGTTCTCATATATTCATCAACATTTATGCAGCCTTGTTTACTTAAGCTTAATCCGGATTCTTTTGCTAGTGTAGTATTAGGATGATATCCTATTGATAATACAACTGCATCTGTTTCAAGTATTTTACCGTTATCTAACAATACTTTATTTACTTTTTTATCCCCTTCTAATTCTTTAACACCGATGCCGGTCATAATTTTAACACCCCTTTCCTGGAGCACTTCTTCTGCCTTAATTGATATTTCTTCGTCGAAGCATAAACCCAAAATATGAGGTAATTTTTCAATTAGAATAATTTCCTTACCAGTTTTTTTCAATTCATCAGAAAGTTCAACTCCAATAAATCCGGCACCAACAACAACTATCTTTTTACATTTGTCAAGTTTGTTTTTCATTATATCAAGGTAGTCTTTATCTTTTGGTACTGAAAAAACATTTTCTAAATCAGCTCCTTTTAACCATGCGGGAATTGAAGGAGCAGAACCTGTTGCCAAAACAAGTTTTTTATATGAAATTTCATCCTTGTTTTTTAAAACACAAGTTTTGTCTTTACGATTAATAGAAATAGCTTCACTAATTATTAAATCAATGTTTGAGCTTTCAAGCATTTTATCAGATGGTAAAATATTATCATTTGTTCCATCAATTGATGCGAATGTATAAGGTATACCGCATGGAACGAGAGTTTTTTCTTCTTTTCTAATAACCGTAATGTTTTTGTCAGGATAAACTTTTTTCCCTGTTAGGGCTGTAACCACACCTGCGGCACTACTCCCTATTACTAATACATCAGTACTTTTCATTATATAAATATTTAAAATATTAATTAATAATTATAAAATTCTACCCCTTAATTGGTTAAATATTTTGCACAGTGAATTTATAATGCTTGGTTTTTTTTGAGTTATTGAGCATTTTGGCAAGTATTATTTCTTCTTTTTGTGTCTTTTTTAACATATAATAAAATATATTAATCGTTGTTTCACTCAATTCATTTTCAGAGGCTAATATGTTATAGAGTTTAATAAGACAATTATCAAAATGTAATTCTATTTTAATTAAATCAGCCATAGACAAGTCTGGCCCTGTTTTTATGTTTTTGAAACATTCAGAAATCTGATTTGATAATTTGTTAGAAGGAAAATTTAGCCAACAGTTCATTGCTTTTGCAATTTTTTTATGTTTTTCAAGATATTCTTCACGAAATTTTTCATGTTGATATAGATCGTATATCAACAATTTTATTTCATCGTCTTCAACCTCTTCATAGAGTCCAAAGTATAATTTGGCAAGTTGTTTATGATAAGATTGAATTTGCTTAATGATTTCATTTTTTTGTTTGTACATTTTTATCTCCTTTCTTGTTAAAATTTTATATTTGGTATGTTTGAAATAAGCTTCTTATCCAACTACTTAAAGTTAGCATGTTTTAATGTTAACTTTTGTTAATCTTAAGGGTTTTACATCAAGAAAACTCTTGAGATTTATCAAATTATTTCTTATTTAATTAATACTTAAAGAACCCTTTTTGGTCAAAAATTAAAACTCTTTCTTGGGAAATGTTTGTTTTACCTGACCTTTGGAATTGTGATTATTGAAGCTGTAAATATTTGCTGAATGCTGACTGCTCTGGCATTTCTTAATTTGTCGACTTTTTTAATAGTTATTTTCTTGCATAAGAAAAATGCATTTAAAAGATTCTCCAGTTTCCTTTTCCATTTTTTAAAACTCCTGTTCGTTGAACATTTCCCAGTATTCCTGATTGTCTATTCCAGTCATTTTTTAATGTATTATTAAAACATTAATTAAATATATATTTCATTTGTTAGAGAAAATTTAAACTTTGTTTAAGTATTTTTGTCTTAAGTGTAATAATTTTCAAAATTCGGGGTCAAAAATATTTATATTAATTTTTACAAGATGAAACAGATTGACAGAAGGATAGTCATTGTTGCCGCCTTTATTTTTATTGTTGGTATGGCATTTGGATTAATGAAATTTTTAATTGCTCAAAAGGAAAAACCTTTTAAACGACCGGCAGTAATTGCTAAACGACTAGTTAAAGCAGAAGAAGTAAAATATAAAACAATTATTTCGCCTGTATTTGCAACCGGCAGATTAACATCTGTTTCAGAAATTGATGTTATTGCTGAGGCATCAGGGAAAATTTTAAAATCAAATATTCCTTTGAAAAAAGGAGCCGAATTTTCTAAAGGCGATGTATTATTTACTATTTATACCGATGAAGCTGTTTTAGCTTTAAAATCTAAAAAGAGTCAGTTCTTAAATTCATTAGCAAATCTTTTACCGGATATAAAAATTGATTATCCTGAATATGAAGCTCAGTTCAGCGAATTTTTTACATCAATAGATGTGAACAAAAAACTTCCTGAGTTTCCTGAATTTGAAAGTGAAAAACTGGAGATTTTTCTTGCCAGCAGGAATGTGTTAAGTGATTATTATGGAATTTTAAAGGACGAACTTCAATTAAGTCGCCATACAGTTGTTGCTCCCTTTAACGGAGCTTATTCTGATGTTTATATGGAAGCTGGAGCCTATACTAATATGGGGGGGAGAGTTGCTCATGCTATTCAAACAGATATTTTAGAATTGGAAATTCCTTTGGAAAAAATTGATGCCGAATGGGTTAAAATAGGCGATAAAGCAAAAATTACTTCTGCGTCACGAAATACTAATTGGCAAGGAACGGTAGTAAGGAAAAGTAAGTTTGTTGACCCTAATACTCAATCT
>JAUVLS010000285.1 GCA_030600625.1 Bacteroidales bacterium | reverse complement strand
TTTGATTAAAGAAATTCGCGGTGTTTTAAATAAAATTAAATTTATCGATGAGAAAATACCTAATACTGTTTTAAATATTGTTGGTTTTGCTGTAATATTCTTTATTATAGGTAGTGTTGTAAAAATTCTGACAGTAAATATTCAACAGTTATCGTCAGAGTTATCTGTTTATCAAAATAATATTACCAAAATCACAGTAGCAATAAATACTACATTTAATATTGATGTGGTAAGTTCTGTTAAAGAATTTTTGGGCGAATATGAATATACTAAACTTTTATCCGGTCTTTTTAACTCGCTCACAGATATTTTCGGAGATGCTTTTTTAATTATTATTTATACTTTATTCCTGTTATTAGAAGAACCTTTTTTCTCGAAAAAGATAAATGCAATTTATGCTAAAAAGAATGATCAGAATGAAGTAAATACAGTTCTAAACCAATTAGATAAATCAATAGGACGTTACATTTCACTTAAAACTTTAATTAGTTTGCTTACGGGATTTTTGAGTTACTTTGCCTTACTTTTTATAGGTATAGATGCTCCTTTATTTTGGGCTTTTTTGATTTTCCTGATGAATTATATTCCAGCCGTTGGATCATTGATAGCAACTGCTTTCCCTGCTATGTTTGCCATGCTGCAATTTGGAGAATTAATGCCCGGAGTTTGGGTTTTAATAGTTGTAGGAGCAATTCAGCTTATTGTTGGTAATTATATTGATCCAAAATTAACAGGAAGTTCACTAAATGTTAGCCCCTTAGTGGTTTTAATTGGCTTGGCCTTTTGGGGTGCTATTTGGGGAATTATAGGTATGATATTAAGTGTTCCTATAACCGTAATAATGATCATCGTTCTTTCTGAATTCCCACAGACGCAAGGCATTGCTATTTTACTCACAAAAGATGGCAATATTCTTAAAAAGGGAAATTGACTTTAAACTTTTTCCCAACACTTATAATTATTTTGTTTTTACTTGACTTGATACCATTTATGAACTAAATTAGTATAATCATATTTGTATAACATGCATCGCCAGCCTCACATACTTATTGTTGATGATGATGGTTTCATTAGAGACTCTGTCAAGCGAATTGCTCAACAGCTTGGATACAAAACTACATTGGCAGAGAATGGTCGAATAGCTCTGGAGCATGCACAAGAAAAAATTTTCGATTTAATTATTTCGGATTTATATATGCCCGAAATGGATGGAAATGAATTGGTGAAGAATATTCGGACAATGCCTGAATATAAAAATATTCCCTTTCTTTTTCTTTCAGGAACCAATGAACGTAAAACATGGATAAAAAATTTAACTGCCGGGGCCGATGATTTTATTACCAAACCTTATGATAAAAAAATCCTCGCTTTAAAACTTAAAAGTTATATTAAAAAACACTTTTTACGCAAAGAGCTGCTAAAAAGTAATATGGAGTACAATATTAATCTTCGTGAAGGATTGATTATTTTCTGTACAACAAAAGATAGCGATTTTCAATTACAAACAGAACTACTTTATGCAAAAGTAAAAACTGTATATAATAGTAAAGAGCTTTTTGAAATTAACGAAAACTTGAAAATCTGGTTGTTACTAATCGATTCAAATGCAACAAATGAATTTGATATTAACAAAATTAAACTATCATCGAATCTGGAATTTTCTATTGTATTGCTGGCAAATAATAACAATGAAATCGAAACACAGATCGATAATGGAATCGGCAATTTTGTGTCAAAATCTTTACCCGAAAAATTATTTTATCACCAGGTAAATGCTTTAATAGCTCGCGAAATTGAAGTAAAAAACAAATATATTAATGCAATCAAGCTGGCTGTTGATAATTCACCAATTCGATTTGAAAGTAAAGCAAAACAAAGTTTCGAAAATTACCAGATATCAATAATTCATGAACCATTCGAGCATATTCCGGGAGGTGATTTTTATGAAATACTATCTAATCCCGAGAATGATCTTAAAATTATTATTGTTGGTGATGTAATGGGTAAAAAATGGGGTGCATGGTTTTTCGTAAATGCTTATCTTGCTTATATCCGAAGTACGATTCGATTTTTGTTAAACAATACTCCCTCTTCAGAGTTGACGGCTTCAGGAATTGTTGAACATTTGAATAAACAAATTTCTCATGATCTGCAAATTGCCGAAGTATTTACAACCCTCTCTATTATCATCATTCATAAAGAAAAACCTATTTCCATTGCCACAGCTGGCGCTATGAAACCATTGATTTATAAGCACAAAGACCAAAGCATAAACCAGTTGAATATTACCGGCATGTTATTAGGTATTTCTGATGATTCAAAATATCATCAGTTAGAACTGGACTTAGAACCCTTTGATAAGCTTCTGTTTTTTTCCGATGGCTACACGGAAACATACAACTCCAAAACTAATGAAATGCTATCAACTGATTCGGTTATAGAAGTACTACAAAAGTTGGGCAATAATGAAAATTTAGATATTACTCTGTTCGAAGAAACTTACATTAACGATTTTAATATATCATACTTTGATGATGACAGAACGATGTTACTTATCACAAGGGAGTAATTTATACTTTTCAAGATTTTTCAATATCAAATATCCTAAAACTGATCCAATAAAATAGTATGGAAAATCGCTCCAGGTAAAAGAATTACCAATAATTGTTTGTCCAATAAAATCTGATCTGACAATTTCTAAAAAAGCATTGTCTAACAACTGTACGAACTCTAAAATGCAAGTTATTATTAAAACCCAAATTGCAATTTTAACCGGTTTCGATTTTGGTAAA
>JAUVLS010000237.1 GCA_030600625.1 Bacteroidales bacterium | reverse complement strand
TTACATTTCACCCCATTTAGCTTTGCTTTTCCAGGCATTATCATTATCAATGTATGCAACAAAAATATCGACTAACATTTCAAATGTAAAGTAATCCTCTGCTTCAAACATCCCGTTATCATCGCTGTATTGCACTATATATCCTTTTTCTGAAGTTGTAGTTTGTAAAAAGCCTTCTTTACAATTTAGAATCAAGAAAAAATTATCATCGTTAAGACTTTTTAATAATTCTTTTAATTTTTCAGTAGATGGTTTTTCATAGGTATCTCCATTTGCCATTTCAATAGAAAATGCTGAACGATCACTTTCTACCGATTTTGTTTCTTCGGTACTTCCTGCTCCTGATAACTCTTTTGATCCTTGCTCAAATTCAGATCTTGGAATATCACTAATACCATATACAAATGCTTTCCATTCTGAATTTTCATAACTACTCAATAAAACAGTATTTAAATTTCCATTATCGTTATCACTAAAATAAACGCTGGCAAGCAATATTGTTTTTCCCATCATATCGCCTTTAGAATAACGAATCTCCCTGATAGTTCCATCCCACTTTTCTGCAATTTCAACTAAAGGTTTAGCATCATCGCTTTCAAAAAAACTATCATTTATTACATACACCATCATACCGGTAGCGTATTTTTTTAATAGTACTACATCTTTGTTTTTATAAGCATTTATAACATCTGTAGCTGCTTGTTCTACATTTCCTTGTGCCAACACTTGATTAGCCGACAACATCATAATAGCAATAAATGCCATTGATAATAATTTTTTCATTTTAAATATCTCCTTTAATTTTTGGGTTAATTCTATTTATAAGATCTTACTGAATTATAAGTAAAACATGACTTGGTAATATGATGTTAAATTACATTATTTTATATTAAATCACAAAAAAAGCGCAGCAATAACGCCACGCTTAATTGTTTAGTTAAGAAAACCTCTATTAATATTACTTTTTATAAAAGTATATGTTAAAATCATCATCACCAATCTTTTCAACCCAATGTTGTACTTTAAGGCTTAATGCTTTGTCAATTAAAGGTGCAGGCAAAAAAGGAGTTATAAGTTTATATATTTTACCATTATCCATATTGTTTAAATCTGCTATAACCTGATTAACAGGATGCTCTCCCCTTTCCAGCATATCTTTTGCATTAAATTCTGTAACAATTAATTCTTCTGAAAACCATTGAGCTTTCTTTATATTATAGCCAATATCCACACTATCTGAATACAGATCCTGTCCAATTTCTTGCCGTAATCTATTAATTATATCTTCAACCCTAACATTGCCAACTGCAGCTGCCTGTTGCAGAGTAGTGATTTTTGCTATGGTTTTTCGTAAAATAGGATTTTTTAGTTTTTCAAATGTTGGTACATATTCAATTAATACATCTTCTAACTGCGGATAGGTATTTATAAGCTGAGATACTTTTGTTTTTGGTGTTATAATTAAATTTTCTTTATTTTCCATGATTCTTTATTTATAAGATAATATTCGTTGTTCATCTTCTAGTTTCCTATATCCGGCAATGTTTTGAGAAACTTCCAGAGTTCCCAAATATTCACCTTTATCGTTGCGTAATGCAAAATATTCGATATGAATCATTTTTTCACCCATATTAATCCAGAATGGAGCTTGTGTTTGTTTTTCACTTTTAAAATCATCAATGATTTTATCAACAATATGTGCACTAGCCGGCGGATGACAATGCCTTACATCACGATTTAAAATAGCCCTGTTTCTTTGAAAAATTCGATCTTTACTTTGAGAAAAGTACTTCACTTTATCATTTTTATCTACAAATGTTATATCAATAGGCAGAGTATTCAGAATTGCAAGTAATTCTTCCGCAGTAAAGTTTCCTGACGGTAGTTGAATATTTCCACCTTCTTTTTGAATCAAATTAATTGATTCTTCTTCAATCCCTTTTGGCCTCCATTCTGTTTTTGGATCGTATAAGCAATAACCAATTTCTAAGGATTGTTTCTGTATTTCGTGCCAATCGCCATCACTTAAAGCATCCATAGCCATAGGCAATAAAATTTCTTCCTCTTTAATAATCATTTCGGCTACTCCTTTTACTGCAGGTTGTAAAATAAGTTCAGCAGATACGATAAGATCTTCTTTAGATATATCCTTCGTTTTGAGAACCTCTAAACTTCCTTTTAATTGCTCCCGAATTTCGTCATGTTTACCCCACATTACTTTAGGAGGACCGGTTACACCTGTTTTTTCAAGATATGGAAAAATAAGATATTCCTTACGCTGATAATGTTTGTCTGCATCAATAAGTTGGTTAAACAGATCTGTTAGTGAGAGAATGATTTCTGGAATAGACGATTCCTGAACTTGATTTAGTGATAATAAAATTTCTGTAACATTATCCGTAACTTTTTTCAGTTCCTTGTTTTCTTGAATAAGAATATCAACCGGATGATCTTCAGGAATACCTTTTGAGGCCGATAAATCAACATTACCCTGGAGAACTGATGAATGTGCATCACAAAGTCTTAAAATTTCGTCTTCGGGTAAACCTTCTTCAATAAGTTCTTGTTCTACTTCAACTACTTCGCCATAAGGTATGCTACTTAAACTTTTCAGAAGGTCTTCCTTAACATCTTCTTCTGATGCTCCGTCGTGTAGTTTTAAAATTAATTCCTTAAGCCTTGCTTTACGGAATTTTGAATTATCGATATGTTCACTCATATTATTATATGTTTTATTGAAATTCTATAGCATGTAACAATTCATATTGTAATTAGTTTTAGAAAACAGTACAAAAGTAGAATGATTCTAAATAATTAACAATACCAACATTTAGGTATTTTAGTACTTATAATTACTAATTTGAATAAAACCAAGTTTATTTTGATGAATAATTAAGTAGAAATACTTAATTACAAGTAGTTACTCAGATACATTAGTCTCATTTATTCCCAATCCAACAATCGTTTTTCTCCTTCAAGAGTTTTTATTTCCGAAACTTCCTGACTAACTTCAATAACTCCTTTATAGTTACCCGACTCATCTCTAATAGCAAAATACTGAATCAATATAAATTTATCTTTCATTTTAATCCAGAAATCAGCTTTATCTTTTTTACCCTCACGAAAAGCTTCAACAATTTGTTCGACAATATGAACACTTTCCGGCGGGTGACAGTTTTTTACATCTCTACCTATAATTGCATTTGTTCTTGGGAATATACGTTTTTTAGGTGATGAAAAGTACTTAACTTTATTATTCTCATCAACATAAGTAATATCTACAGGTAAATGATTTAGCATCCAACGAATTTGCTCAGGTAATAAAAATCCTGTTTTTAAATCGATTTCATCGGTTTCATTTCTA
>JAUVLS010000040.1 GCA_030600625.1 Bacteroidales bacterium | reverse complement strand
TATGTATAAAACTAAGCTTATTAATCCAGTTTATGAATTACCAATCCACTACGTAATTTAGGTTCAAACCAGGTTGTTTTTGGAGGCATAATATTACCTGAATCTGCAATATCAATTAACTGTTGTAATGAAGCTGGATATAAGGCAAATGCAACCTTCATATCACCACTATCAACTCTTTTATTTAACTCACCCAATCCTCGGATTCCACCTATAAAATCAATTCTTTTTGATGTTCTTAAATCAACTATATCAAAAATTGGTTCAAGAACTTGTTTTGAGAGAATCGTAACATCAAGAACTCCGATTGGATCATTATCATTATAAGTTCCCTCCTTTGCAGTTAACTTATACCAGTTGCCTTCTAAATACATGCTAAATTCATGAAGTTTTGCTGGTTTATAAATTTCAGCACCAATTTTTTCAATCTCGAATGAAGATTTCAATTTTTCAACTAATTCTTCTGCAGACAAACCGTTTAAATCTTTAACTACACGATTGTAATCAATAATTTTTAATTGATTATCGGGAAAATGAACAGCCATAAAAAAATTATACTCTTCATCCCCGGTATGATTTGAATTTTGTTTTTGTTTTTCGATTCCAATTCGAGCAGCGGCAGCTGTTCTGTGATGTCCATCAGCAACATAAGTATAAGGAACTTTTGTAGCAAATAATTCTTCCAATTTCTGATTTGTATCAGCATTGTTTATTGCCCAAAAATGATGTCCAAAATCATCTTCAGCAACAAAATCATAATCAGCTTCCTGATTTTTAACAATATTCTCAACTATTACATCAATTTCAGGAACAGCTTTGTATGAAAAAAATACCGGCTCTATATTCGCATTAGTATAACGAGTTAAAACCATTCTGTCATCTTCTTTTTCAGGGCGGGTTAACTCATGCTTTTTAATAATACCGTTATGATAATCGGCACATGCAGCAGCACCTACAATACCGTATTGAGTACGGCCATCCATTGTTTGAGCATAAATATAAAATTTTGCTTCATCATCCTGTACTAACCATCCTTTTTCCTGTAAGGTTTTAAAATTTTCAACGGCTTTATTATATACTGTTTCAGAATGTACATCAGTTCCCGCAGGACAATCAATCTCTGCTTTTGTAATATGTAATAATGAACACTCTTTTCCTTCAGCCATTACAGCAGCTTCTTTACTATTCATAACATCATAAGGTAATGATGCTACATCCTGTGCAATTTTCTTTGGAGGTCTTAATCCTTTAAATGGTTTTATTATTGCCATGTTTTTATTGGTTTAAAGCCTGACTGCCGTCAGGCAGGTTTAAAGTTCTTAGTTTAAAGTTGTATTCAAATTTACTTCCAAAAATCTTCTTACCGGAACTTTATCTTAAGTTGAAATTAATTTAATTATGTATTTAATAGTTTAAGTAATATCTAATTTATTTTCTCGTACTATAACTTGAAACCTTGAACTAGAAACCTTAAACTTATTTTTAGTTTACTTTAAAAGTTGTATTTCCGTTTTCAAGAAAGTCGATAATTTGATTTGCGGCAGCTCCTCCTGCATTAATATTTGCCTCAGCAGTTTGAGCACCCATTTTCTTTGGAGTAAAGAAAAATCTACCTTCGAATTTATCTGCAATCTCATCTTTACAATCGGGAGCAATATCCGACACATAACTAAAATCTTCTCTTTCTGCAAAAACTTTCAGCAACTCTTCTTCGTTAATTACTTCTTTTCTGGCAGTATTAACAAGGGTTGCATTTTTTGGCATCTTACTTAACAAATCAAATCCTATTGATTTTTTAGTTTTTTCGTTTGAAGGAATATGTAATGAAACATACTGACAAGTTGAGTATAGCTCTTCGGCTGAATCAACCGGAGTTATATTTGCTTTTTTAATTTCCTCATTATCTACAAAAGGATCGAAAGCATAAATGTTCATTCCAAATCCTTTAGCAATTTCAGCAACATAATATCCTACATTACCATAAGCATGAATACCCAGTTTTTTACCTTTTAATTCAGTGCCGGCTTTACCGTTATAATTTCCACGTGCTATCATAACCATCATACCCAAAGCCAATTCAGCAACAGCATTTGAATTTTGACCGGGAGTATTCATTGCTACAACATTTTTTGCCGTACAAGCTTCCAGATCAAGATTATCGTAACCCGCACCAGCTCTAACAACAATTTTTAAATTTTTAGCAGCGTCAACAACTTCTTTTGTAACTTTATCGGAACGAACAATCAAGGCATCAACATCTTCTACTGCTTTTAAAAATTCAGAGTTATCTGTATATTTTTCTAATAATACTAATTCGTAATTAGCTTTATCTAATACTTCCTTAATTTTTGCCACTGCCGCAGGAGCAAATGGTTTTTCGGTTGCAACAAGAACTTTTTTCATATCAATTTAGTTTTAATGATTTATAAAAAGATAGTGTCTAAAAAGTAAAATATTTATAATTTATTGGTATTTTTTTCTTTGAGAAGCTTTGTGTCTTCTTTGTGTTCCGATAGCTATCGGAACTCTGTGTAATAGCATTTTATAACTATACCACAAAGTTGCACTAAGGATACACTAAGTTACACAAAGACTTTTTAGACACCCTCGATTATTGTTTTATTATTTGATTTTTATGCGTTTTTAGCTTCGAAATCTTTCATGGCTCCAACCAATGCCTGAACATCTTCCATTGTTGATGCATTATAAGTAGAAGCTCGAAAACCACCAACAGAACGATGACCTTTTATACCAACACAATTTCTTTCGCCGGCAAAAGCAATAAAATCAGCTTCTTTTTCTTTGTACTCATCTTTCATAACAAAAACGATGTTCATTCTTGAGCGATCTTCTTTAACAATAGGGCTAACAAACATATTACTGTTATCAATAGCATTATAAAGTAATTCTGCTCTGTCTTTAGCTAATTTTTCCATTGCTTTAACTCCACCCATTGCTTTTACCCATTTTAAAGTTTCACGAACTGCGAAAATATTAAATACAGGAGGAGTATTGAACATTGATCCTTTATCGATATGAATTCCATACTGAAGCATAGTAGGAATTTGACGATCAGCAACTACTTTTTCCAGTAATACATTTTTTATTATAATAAAAGTAACACCTGCAGGTCCCAAATTCTTTTGAGCTCCGCCATAAATCATATCATATTTTGAAACATCAACCGGACGACTTAAAAAATCTGATGACATATCAGCAATTAATGGAGCTTTAACATCTAAATCTTCAAAAATTTCAGTTCCACTGATTGTGTTATTTGTTGTAATGTGAACATAATCAACATCATTAGGAATATTAAATCCTTTAGGATAATATGTAAAGTTTTTATCTTTTGAAGATACTTCAACAACTTCGCCCCACATTTTAGCCTCTTTAATTGCTTTTGACGACCATGTTCCTGTATTTACATAAAATGATTTTGATTTCATGAAATTATAAGGAATCATAGCAAATTGAAGACTAGCACCACCTCCTAAGAATAAAACAGAATATCCTTCAGGTATGCTTAAAACTTCTTTCATTAAATCAACTGTTTCATTCATTACAGCCTGAAAATCTTTACTTCTATGAGAGATTTCTATCAAAGATTGACCTAAACCATTAAATTCAAGAATGGCTTCAGCTGAATTTTTCAGTAATGAATCAGATAATTTACACGGACCAGCGTTAAAAATATGTTTTCTCATAATGTATTGTTTTTTAAATTGTTAACTTTTAAATAAATCAGACTGCAAGATGCAAATAAAATTTAAATTTTAACATCTAAAGTTATATGATATTCAACACCTTTTTTAAGATAAAAAAGGACAATAAATTTAAGAATAAACCACTGAATAAAAAATTCAAAAAGATGTTATTTTCTTTAAATCAATAATATAATCTTCTTTGAGAACCGGAATTACATCTGTAATATCAGCCTGGAAGCAATAATTAACAATGTCTTTGAACCCAAAATCAATCAAACGTTTATACTGAAAAACATTTTTAATATATTTTAAAAGGTCCGTTTTGGATAAGTTCCATATATCTATTGATGATAAAACTGAATCGGATTCTGTAAAATAATTTTTCGATAAAATGAGTTTCTCTGATAAAGCACCGGCAAAAAGAAAATCCTCAGTACAAAAATCACCTTTCCATCCTGAACATAATATTAAAACGTCTTTTTTCTGGCTTATTAAATAATCAGCAATACTTGTAAAATTCAAAAATGAAGCAATTAAAACCATTTCAGATTTTTTAGCAATATTTATTGTATTTGTTCCATTTGTAGTGCTATAAACTAAAGTTTTGTCTTTTATGTTTTCAGGAGTATAATCAAAAGGAGAATTACCGAAATCTGCAAAATCAATTTTCTTTCCATTTCTTTCTGCTGATATCAAATAACCTTTTTCCTTATACTTTTTGGCCTCATCAAGGTCTTTAACCGGAATTAATTTTTTCAAGCCTTGATGAAACATAGTTGTAATAATTGTTGTTGCCCTCAAAATATCAACAATAACAACTATTTTATTACGTAAAGAATATTGATCGAAAAGTTTTGGTGTAATACAAACCTCAATATTATTCATTTTTTATTTTAATATATAAAGTACGAAGTTAATAAAAAACCCTACTAAAATAGCAGGGTTATAAAGTATAACATTTAATAATTATTTACTTTCATGAAATGGCGGACGAGCAACTTTTGCTTTTAATTTCTTGTTACGAACTTCGATAAAGATTTCTGTTCCTTCTTTCCAGAATCCTTTGTTCAGATATGCCATTCCAATACCTTTTTTAATAATTGCTGACATTGTACCAGATGTTACTTCTCCGATTTCATTTCCTTCAGCATCTACAACTTTATAATGTTGACGCGGAATTCCACGGTCTTCCATTATAAATCCTTTTAATCGCTGTGACACACCTTCTTCTTTTTGTTTTTCCCAAACAGCGCGATCAATAAAATCATTACCATCTACAAATTTGGTAATCCAACCTAATCCTGCCTTAATAGCCGAAGTTTCATCGTTAATATCATTACCATATAAACAAAAACCTGACTCTAATCTTAATGTATCGCGGGCACCCAGTCCTATTGGTTTAATTCCAAATTCTTCGCCAGCTTCAAAAATAGCTTTCCACAATTTTTCTGCATCTTCGTTGGCAACATATATCTCACATCCACCTGAACCAGTATATCCGGTTGTTGAAAAAATTACATCTTTAATTCCTGCAATATCACATTTTTGGAAAGTATAATATTCCATGTCAATAACATTAGCTGAGGCTAGTTTTTGCATAGCTTTCAAAGCTAAAGGTCCTTGTATTGCTAACTGGGCAATATCATCTGAAGCATTGTAAACTTCTTTGCCTATTTCCATACCCATTTCCTGTGCATGTTTAGTAACCCACGCCCAGTCTTTATCTATATTAGCCGCGTTTACCACTAATAAATATGTTTCATCGTCAAATTTGTACACTAATAAATCGTCAACGATTCCACCTTTCCCGTTTGGAAAACAAGAATATTGAACTTTGCCATTGTATAAATCAGCTACATTATTTGAAGTAATTCGTTGAACCAAATCAAAAGCTTTCGGACCTTTTACCCAAAATTCTCCCATATGTGAAACATCAAAGACACCAACTTTCTCACGAACAGTCATGTGTTCATCATTTATTCCTGAATATTCGATCGGCATGTTATAACCGGCAAATGGAAGCATTTTTGCCCCAAGTTCAATATGAAATTTTGTAAATGGTGTATTTTTCATTTGTGTATTTAGTTTTATTTATTATTTATTCTTATGGTACAAAACTATAAAATTAAAATCAGTCAAACCTGAAAAACCTCTATTTTTTCAACACATTCAATAAATTTATACAATTTGCCATATTCTAAAAAGTATATACGTAAGGTGGAAAATAAAAAAGTGAGCCAAATAACTCACTCGTTAATAAAAACAGACTCTATAAAAAGATAATTTAATTTAAAATATTACTGTTGTCATGTCATAAATATAAAGTCATATTTATTTAATCGAAAGACCTAACAGGTTTTAAAAACCTGTTAGGTCTCATTTTCGTCAATTTAAACTTGACACGACATACTTACTTTTAGCATCAAGAACTTACTTTATTAAATTTACTTTTTTAATAATTTTTTCATTATCAGTTGTAACAACCTGTACAATATATACACCTTCATTAAATGAAGATATGTCAATAACTTCATGCGTTCCTGCATTTTCATACACCTGTAATAAACTACCTGTAATATTATAAATACTTATAGTTGAATTTTCGACATTTGTTATATTTAATATACCGGTAGTCGGGTTAGGATAAACATTAACCAAATCAGGAGTATAAGTTGCTTCAATGCCGGTTGCTTCGCTGGCAAGTTGAGGGAAGCTTATCTCATCAATACGTAAAGCCGATTGATTGGTACTGTTATGATGCCTGAAAGCAATATAAACTTCCTGACCGGAATAAGCCGAAAGATCAACACTTCTATAATTCCATGCATCGTTATCTAAGCGTTCAGAAAAAAGAGTTTCGGTAAAATCACCAATATCAGTACCACCTGCAGAAAGCATCACCGAATAATATTCCTGAAAATAATGCTCGTTCGGTGCTCTGCATAAATAAGTTAAACTATCATCACCGGAGAGTTTAAGCTTTGGTGTTATCAGCCAATTGTCAGGTGTTAAAGCTTCGTCTAAATCCGTATCATACGAATATGAAAGTGCCGACAAACGGGTATAAGGGTTATCTTCAAATCCTATTTCCCAATTTTCATAATCAACATCTGCATCTATGATTATCCAATCTTCAGGAGGAAAAACAGCACCTTCGAAATTTTCAATATTATAATTTTCAGGAACGGCATTTCCAACCATATAAAATTCAATATCGCCACCATTAGTCTGCATTGTAAAAATTATTGTATCCTGGCCGGGGTTAACAGGTTTATATGTAAAACCAAAAGAATAAACATCATCACCTGAAAGGGCAACATCTGCAGTATCTAAATTTGTGCTAAATTCGGTTCCTTCTAATCCTGTAAATGAAAGTACTTTTAAGGTTCCTGTACTATCGTTTCTTAGCTCAAATATATTTTCGGTAAAAGAAGAATCATTCTCATGAATTTTTGCAAAATAATAATAAGTATCATTAATCAAAGCAGTTGGTACTTCAAGCCCATAAGGGTAAGCTTCGCCGGTAACAATAATCACAGGGTCTTCTAAAGTGGTATTGCTGGTAAAAGATAATGTATCATTATGCACACCATCGCTTTGAGGATAATAATAAATTAAAACTGTGTCTTTTTCGCCTTCAGGTATTGTTCCTGAATATGTACTATAGTAATGTTCGCTGGTACATGTAATTTCTGTAATAACCAAATCGCCAACTCCCGTGTTATAAACTTCCACGTAAGCAGAATCTTTTGTCATTGCTTCTCTTAAATGAAATTCGAAAGATGTAACAGGAATAGTAATTTTGGGAGTAGTTGGAATATCGGTAAATTGAATTTTTATATTAGGGCGATAAGCCAATAAGCCATCAAGATCAGATTCAGGAGGGCTTTCAGGATCGGGATTGTCATAATCATCTATAAATCTTATACTTAACGAATCGGTAGTTGAGCTGCAAAAAAACTCATCATCCTTATCAAAGTATTCATCGGTATTTTCATCAAAAGCAATAACTAAATTATTAACATTATCGTAGTTGAAAGGCTTTGTTAAAATAATTTCAATCCATGCATCACTATCGGGAACTGTCATCTTTCCGTTAAAAACTTCAGTAAGTTCGCTAAAACCTATCCAGCTGTTACGCGTTGTAAATTTTACAGAATCGGTATGTCCCATGTAAATAACTATATCCTGCTCCCACGCAGAATTACCGTTATAATGATAGTATATCTTTTCAATTCTTTTACCCGGAATATTAAGTTCATTCTGTAAAAATAGCGATTGAGTGTAAGTAAAATGATAAAACGGCTCCATCGGTAATCCCAAATCATCATAAGATTCTGTACCGATCTCAATTAAATTTTTTGACTTTTTGTATTCTTTAGAATTCGTTTGCGCTATGCCAATACCGCTTGATAAAATAAAATAAATAAATAATAACAAAGCAGTAAAAATCTTTTTCATAGTTTCTTATTCTTATAAAATATTAGACCTTAAATATAATAAAAAGAGTGAGCTTAATAGCTCACTCTTTTTAAAAAATTAATTTGTTACTGAACAAGAATCCTTTTAATTCCTGTTTCATTTTCAACATTTACTTTAAGGAAATAAATTCCTTTGGCAAATTGTGAAATATCAATTTGTTTTTGAAGTATATCTACCTGTTTAAACTCATTGTTATAGATAACCTTACCGAGAATATCAATAATTTCAACACGATAATCTTTTTTGTTTTCATTATTAATATCGAGGATAAATACTCCATTACAAGGATTAGGATAAACTGTAACTTGTGAACTTAATCCGTGTAAATCATCAATACCTGTTGC
>JAUVLS010000071.1 GCA_030600625.1 Bacteroidales bacterium | reverse complement strand
TGGAATGGTTCTGATGGATCGGGTCAGTTTGCTTATGGTAATAAAATTTTCAGGAATACATTTTATCCTGATTGGAATACCTGGAGCGGTTTTGCATATTCTAATGTGATAAACTATCTGTATTATAATGAACAGGCAAAGTATGCTGCATTTCCAAGCGGAGGTGCCGATGAATCGGAGAATTATGTTGTTGCACATCAGTTTGAAAAAATTGTAATTGACTTTGAAAAAGGAGAAGAGCCTCGATTTATTCAATTAACAAATACTACATATACAGCTTTAGCCATAAAATATGGTTATGGCTATGCGAAAAAATTTGGAGGCAGAGATGGTAGTGACCCTGACTGGTTTAAACTTACACTAACCGGTATAGGTTTAGTTGAAGAAATTACAGGAACGGTAGATTTCTTTTTAGCGGATTTTCGTTTTGATGATGATAGTAAAGATTATGTCGTTAATAAGTGGGAGTTTGTTGATTTAACCGATTTAGGAATTGTAAAAAGATTAGAATTCGAATTGTCATCATCTGATGCAGGAACTCCGTTATATTTTTGTTTGGATAACTTTAAAGGGAGAATTCACTACTAATTTAATGTATTTGTTCAGTATCAAAGTTCAATAATTATATTATTTAATCCATTTTGCCAAAATAGAAAACATTTTTTCTTTTTTGATTGGTTTAGCAATATAATCATCACACCCGGCTTCAATACATTCTTTTTCATCATTTTGCATAGCATATGCAGTTTGGATAATAATTGGGATTTCAGGTTTGATTTGCTTTATCTTCATAGTTGCTTCTAATCCACTCATTCCCGGCATTTTAATATCCATTAAAATCAAATCTATTTGTTTATGTTCTTTACATATTTCAATTGCTTCGTAGCCATTTTCTGCTCTAAGCAGGTTAATACCCTTATTAGATAAAAGTATTTCTAAAAATTTAAAATTGCTTTCTTCATCTTCTGCAATTAAAATTGTTTTGTTCTCCCAGATTTTAGGATCTCTTACAATGTGGGTTTCAAGATTGCTAACTTCTATATTTTTAGAGATATCTAATGGTAATGTAAAATAAAATGTAGAACCTCCTGCCTTGTTATGCTTATCGGCATGTAAATCGTCAGGCAGGTTATTTTCCCGATAGCTATCGGGATCGGATTCAACTCTTATTGTTCCTCCAAGCCGCTCAATAAGGTTTTGGGTTATCGTAAGCCCTAAACCGGTTCCTCTGTACAATTTTGATTTATCTGTTTCTATTTTACTAAATCGTTGAAATATTTCTTTTTGCTTTTCTTCAGGTATTCCTATACCTGTATCCTTAATATAAAATTCAACCAGCTTAGTATCATCAAATATTTCATATCCAAAATTTACAGATCCTGTTTCGGTGTATTTTAAAGCATTATTCATTAGGTTGATCATAATTTGCCTGAATCTGTACGGGTCTGTTTTTAAATAAAAGTTTTCTTTAAAAGATGATTTATTCAGGTTTATTTCGATATGTTCTTTGTTGATTTTTTTCTTAGTTTCATTAAAGGTTTCGAATAGTTCATGAAGGATATTATTAATATCAGTATCTTTAATAAAAATTGTTAGTTCATTGGCTTCAATCCTTGATAAATCAATAATATCATCAATTAAATGAAGTAAAGTGTTACAATTATTATTAATATGAGAAACCAATTCTTCCCTGGTATCAATTTGAGTGTCAGAATCAACTAACAAATCAGAAAATCCGATAATGGCATTCATCGGTGTTCTAATTTCATGCGACATATTTGCCAGGAACGAAGATTTTAGCTTGTCTGATTCTTCTGCTTTTTCTTTTGCTCTTTTTAGATCTATCTCGATCTTATATCTTTCGGTCATATCATGGCATATTCCAACAATACCTAAAGGATTTCCTTTCTCGTCGATAAATGGTACTTTTAAAACATCAAGGAGAAATCTTTCACCTTTTGAATTTGTTTCCCATGATTCCATTCTAAAAACCTGCTTTTCTTTAATTAACTTTTGATCTTCTTCAAAATAATGTTTGGCTTCGTTCTCAGGAAAAACATGATGATCGTCTTTGCCAATAATTTCAGTGGCTTGCTTATTATTAAACTTACAAAAAGCATTGTTACAACCTAAATAAATGTTGTCTTTGTTTTTGTAAAATATTAAATCAGGAATTGCATTTATCATTGAACTTAATAATGATTTTTCATGAATCAGTTGTTGTTCAGCATTTTTTCGTTCACTCAATTCATTTTGTAGTTCAGAAGTTTTTGATGCAACTTGTTTTCTTAACGACCATGACCATATTAGGATAATAAACAACAATATTAAAAATGGTACTAAAAGCCATATGATTATTCTAAATACTTGGGTCCTTATATCTGATTTTTCATAAAACCCGAACCATTTATTATAAATCTGGTTGTACTCACCTGTAGATTTTAAAATTTGGAGCCCATCATTAATCTGAGCCAGAAGTTCCGGTTTATCTTTATTAACTGCAAAAGCTAATTCTACAAGCTGAATTGTTGACCCAACAGGCCTAATATTAGTTAAATTGAACTCATTTATGGAAAACTGTCCCAATAATTTTGGAATTATAACACAATCATATTCTCCGGCAGAAAGCAATCTTAACGCAGTCTGGTAATCTTTTACAGGAATTATGTATTTTGTAGTTTGATTTGATCTCAGATAGTCGTGCATTATATCACCTTTTACAACTATAATTTGTTTGTTGGTAATATCTTCAATTGATTTTATTTCACTCCCTTTTCTAATAAATAAAGTATATATTAAAGAGACATAGGAAGTTGAAAAGTTGACAACTTTGCTTCTTTCCGGTGAAGGAGACATGGCTGCCAATCCGTCAATCTTTCCTTGTTCTAATTCTGTTCTAACCTGATCCCATTGATCCAACTCAATGTTAATATTTAAACCCATAGTTTGTGCTATTGCTTTTAATAAATCAATACTAAAACCCGTTGGATTTAATTCTTTATCTAATAACTGGTAAGGAGGGTAATCGTGATTTCCTTTAAAATATACTGTATCGCTTTGAAGATAATTTGCAAAAACTGAATGATTAATGCAGATAATAAATATTAAAATCAGAAATTTTAAAATCTTATTCCTCATAATATACGTTAAAGAGGGTAAAATGGCCTAGCCCTTAAAGATAAAAAAACTATTAACTTTATATACGATTCAAGTAAAATAAAGTTTAGTAGTTTATTTTTAAACAATAAGTACATGTATGAATTATTAAATTAATTTTATACCAGAAATTAACAGAAATAATTACATAAACAGATGAAACACACATAGCCTGTCCCAAATTTCGGGAAACTAACGGGTTAACCCGTTAGTTCACACAAGGGGATGTTTTTTAAAAAATTATAAACACATGAAACTAAGATATTCTTTATTTGTACTACTTTTTATTATCTCTTCTTGTTCGAATAAAAGTGAACCTCACCTAAATAATGATAAAAATATACCGTTTGATAAAATTAATTTAAGGTACGCAAAGGGTTTTACAATTGAGAAGAAGAATAATTGCAAATTTGTTACGATTAAAAATCCATGGCAAGGAGCAGAAGATGTAGAATATAAATATGCTTTGGTAAATAAAAATGAAAAAAATCCCAAATTAACAGAGAATTATAAAATAATCAGAACACCAATTAACAGGATCATTTGTTTATCAACAACCCATATTGCTTTTATCGATATTTTAGAAGAAACTGAAAGCATTGTAGCTGTTTCAGGAACTGATTATGTAAACAATTCTAAGATCAGAAAAAGAATTGATAATAATAAAGTTTTGGATATTGGCTATGATAATAATTTAAACTATGAATTAATTATAAGTTTAGAGCCTGACCTGGTTATAACTTATGGTGTAGGAGGGTATGTGGCTGGGTATAATCAAAAATTGAATGATTTAGGTATTCAAACCATGATAATTGCTGAATATCTTGAAGATGACCCGCTTGGAAAACTTGAATGGATAAAATTGATTGGTTTATTTTATGATAAAGAAGAACAGGCAAATGAATATTTTAATCGAGCAATGCGAGAGTATAATAAGCTTTTGGTTTTAACTGAGCAAATTGATAATAAACCTAAAGTGCTTTTTGGTTTACCGTGGAAAGATGCATGGTTTGTTCCGGGAGGTAAATCTTTTATGGCTAAAATGGTTAAAGATGCCGGAGGTGATTATATCTGGAAATCAAATGAATCAAGAGAAAGTTTGCCCTTTGGTATAGAATCAATTTTTGCCAATGCTTCTGATGCTGAAGTATGGATTAATACAGGTTCCGTTAATGAAAAGAGTGATATTTTAAAAGTTGATGAACGGTTTAAAAGCTTTGAACCATTTAAAAATGGAAAAATTTATAATAACAATTTAAGAATTAATCAATTTGGAGGAAACGATTACTGGGAGACAGGCTTGATTGAACCACATATAGTTCTGAAAGATATGATTAAAATTTTTCACCCTAATATATTACCAAATCATCAATTGGTTTATTACAAAGTTATTGAATAAATCATCGTAGAATTTAATTAAATTAGCACTCTTAATTAAGAATTATAAAATCTATTTGTTTTGTTGTTAAAGAAACAAGTCATTTTTATCTGGATATTGCTATCGGTTACTTTACTGATTTTATTTATTTTTGATATACTTTTAGGCTCGGTTCAAATACCTGTAAAAGAAGTTTTTAAAGTAATATTTACCGATCAATCTGATCATCCTGAGTATTTAACCATTATTTATCGTTTTCGAATACCAAAAGCATTAACAGCATTATTTGCAGGATTTGCACTTTCGGTAAGTGGCTTACAGATGCAAACAATTTTTAGAAATCCATTGGCTGGGCCTTATGTTTTAGGTATAAGTGCAGGTGCAAGTTTAGGAGTTGCACTGCTGGTTATGGGGATTTCTACTTTCACAGTTGTAAGTCAAATAGGAATTTTAGGAAACTGGACAATTGTTATTGCTGCATGCTTAGGTTCAGGTTTAATTCTATTTCTGATATTAGCTATATCTACACGAGTTAAGGATATTATGACCATATTAATTCTTGGAATTATGTTTGGAAGTGCAACAGCAGCTATTGTAAATATTTTGCAATATTTTAGTAATGAATCCATGTTAAAAGTGTTTATTGTTTGGACAATGGGTAGTTTGGGAGGTGTATCATTAACCCAGCTTAAAGTTTTAATTCCAAGCGTAGTAATAGGTTTATTAATTACTTTCATGTTAATAAAGATATTAAATGCAATGCTTGTAGGAGAAAATTATGCTAAAAGCATGGGTTTAAATATTCGTTTGTCGAGGTTTTTAATCTTTTTTAGTACAAGCTTACTTGCAGGGAGTGTAACTGCTTTTTGCGGGCCAATTGGTTTTATTGGAATAGCTGTTCCGCATATTGCACGAATAATTTTCAAAACTGCAAATCATAAAACATTACTGCCTGGAACGATGATTATTGGTGGAATAGTGTTATTGTTAAGCGATATTATTTCGCAAGTACCGGGACATGAAAAAACATTACCAATAAATTCAATAACCGCTTTGGTAGGAATTCCTATTGTAATCTGGATTATAATTAGAAATCAAAAATTATCGTCGGTATCATAAATAATATGCAAAGCCAGGATAACATATTGAAAATAAACAATCTTGAAATTGGATATCCTTCTAAAAAGGGAGTGAATAATATACTTTTTAAAGACATCAACTTATCTGGTAATTCTGGCGAACTTATTGCTCTTGTAGGTAAAAACGGGATAGGTAAAAGCACTCTTTTAAGAAATATTACGGGTTTACAACAATCGATTAAGGGCGAGATTCATTTCTTTGATAAATCAAAAGAAAAATTTAGCAGAACAGAATTTGCCAGAATGGTAAGTTTTGTTTCAACAGAAATTGTAGATGTTAGTAATTTAAGTGTTTTTGATTTAGTTTCATTAGGCCGGTTTCCACATACGAATTGGTTTGGTAAATTACAATCGGGCGATATAATTAAATCAACACGAGCACTTGAGATGGTTGGGATGAATGATTTTGCCCGAAAAAACATTAATGAAATTAGTGATGGTGAACGACAAAGGGTAATGATTGCTCGTACTCTGGCTCAGGATACCAGGATTATTGTATTAGATGAACCTACAGCTTTTTTGGATTTACCCAATAAATATGAGATAGTTCATTTACTTAATAAACTATCGAAGCAAGAGAGTAAAACCGTAATTTTTTCAACCCATGATTTAAATATTGCGATCCAGGAAGCGGATAAAATTTGGCTTATGCTTGATGATAAGATTATTGAGGGCGCACCGGAAGACCTTATACTAAATGAAACTTTTAATAAGATTTTTGAAAAATCAAATCTTAATTTTGATAAGGTAAAAGGCGATTTTAGAATGCATAGAAAACATGCTGGAAAGATTGGTTTAATAGGAGAAGGCATATATTATAACTGGACAAAAAAGGCTCTTGAACGATTAAATCTTTCAGTCGAAAAAGGAAATGAATCAATTCAGCATATTAAAATCGAAACAACAAATAATTCTTGCAGATGGAAATTAACTGAACATGAAAACAAACAAGAATTTGATTCTATATACAAATTATCCTTATATTTGAAAGTGCAAACCTGTCTGCCGACAGGCAGGCTAAATTCTAAAAATACATGAACAGCTTAAAGAAAATTACATCGTACACTTTAATAACTTTTGTTATGCTAATTACTGTTATTTCTCTTTTAGGAATTTGGGAAATAATTTCTCTTGAAGATG
>JAUVLS010000172.1 GCA_030600625.1 Bacteroidales bacterium | reverse complement strand
GAACGGACCTATTGGAAGAACAGGACTGGAGCTATCATATGCATACCATTTATTTATTCAAGACGGGCAGTTATCTTTAGGTTTATCTTTATCGGCATATCAGTTTAGAGTTAACACAAGTGAACTACACACTTTTGAGGGTTACGATCCATTAATTGACGAAGCACGCGAGAGCATGTTTATTCCTGATGGAAGTGTTGGAATATATTATACATATCAACCTTTTTATATTGGTGTGTCAGCAAAGAATTTATTTCAGGCTTCTGTAAAATTCGGAGGTGACAATAGTTTTACTGATTATCAGCAAGTGAGAAATTATTATTTGATAACAGGCTATAGATATGATATGGATAATGATTTTGAAATTGAACCATCATTATTAATAAAAACAACTGAGGCATTTAATCTACAGGCAGATATATCTGTAAAAGGATTTTATAAAAGAGATTACTGGTTAGGATTTTCTTATAGAACTGGTAATGCTATTGTTACTATGGTTGGTATAAAAATTGATAAGTTGTATGTTGGTTATGCTTTCGACTATTCTTTAAATGATATTCAAAGAATTAGTTATGGTTCGCATGAAATAATGATTGGAATGAATTTTGGCGATAACACCAGACGTTACAGATGGCTTAACAGATTTTAATAGTACAACGGACATTCTTGTCCGTTGAAAGAATAAAGATAAGTGCTTTGCTTTTGCAAGGCATTTTTTTATCAAGCATATTAGGATAACGCAGCGCCTGCTGCGTTTATTTAGCATAAATTTTGTACTATTCTACAAAATTAATAAATTAGTAATTTGTAATAAATAACTATGCAGAAAAGACAAACACCTGATGAATACCGCCGAAACCTACCACATATTCAACCGCAGGGAGGTATGTTTTTTATAACTTTTCGTCTGTATGGTTCAATACCTGTAAGTGAGATAGAAAATATATCAAATATTTATAAAAACACAAATACAACTGATATTTTAGGCAAATCAGTTAAAAGGCTAAAACAAGAACAACAGGAGGATTATTTTTTAGCTTTTGATGAATATTTAGATAATAATCTTAATGCCCCTTATTATTTGTCAAAACCGGAAATAGCACAATTAGTTTCTGATTCTTTACATTTTAGGGATGGTAGAGATTATAAGTTGGTTTGTTTTTGCATTATGAGTAATCATGTTCATATGATAATTTATAATCTTCAAAAGCCATTAGATAGGATTATGAAAGAACTGAAATCGTTTACTGGAAAAGGGGCTTTGAAGATATTAAAAAATATGGACAGCGAAGTACCTGCTTCGATTCTTAATATTAGCGCAGCAGGTGCTATGAGTGATAAACAAGAATTGCAAAATCCATCTCGTTTCTGGCAACCCGAATCATTCGATAGAATTGTGCGTGACAGAAATGATATGGCTAATAAAATTTCATATATTTTAAATAATCCTGTTAAAGCAGGTTTTGTCAATTATTGGAAAAAGTGGAAATGGAGTTATTGTCGACCTGAATTTTTAAATGATTAATGGATATTATTATTTGTTTTTCTCGTAGCAGCCTGCCTGACGGCAGTCAGGGTGCTACGAGTTCCTTTTGGTAATGCAGTACATTAGGACAACACAGCGCCTGCTGTGTTATAAAAAAAAAGAAGTTAGCTGTGTAAACTCTGTCAGGGATTCGAAACCCTAACCAGAGTATTTTTTTGTATATTCATTTCAACTTGTAACGTTATATGGTTAATTTCGTAGAAAAACCAAATTAAATATTGTAGCAATATGAAAAAATGGATATCAATATCAGTGGCATTAATTATAATTATTATTGCATTTTTTGTTTTAAAGCCTAAAATATCAAATAATTATTATCAAAAAGGACAAACTTATACTGACTCTGCAAAATATGATGTGGCAGTAAAGTATTATAGTAAAGCATTAAATTTTAATAAGAAAAATATAAATGCCTTGTTAAACAGAGCTAATTCTTATTATCAGCTTGAACAAGAATCGAATGCTTTGTCCGATTTCAATAAGTTATTAAAGCTTGATACAGAAAACTTTGAAGGATATCTTGGCAGGTCATTATTATTTATCAAGCAAGATGATTTAAAAAATGCTTTAAGTGATTTAAATGAGGCTTTAGAGTTAAATAAGGAAAGCCCTGATGTTTTTTACTTTTTGGCTTATGTTAAATCAAATTTAAACGAATATGATTTGGCTTTAGAATATTTGACTGAAGCAATTCAGTTAGATTCAGTTTATGCAGAGGCTTATCATCAGCGAGGAATAGTTAAAGCCAACTTAGGAGATTTAGAAGGCTCTGTTGAAGATTTTAATAAAGCAATTGAATTGGATAAAGATAATTTGGATGCATATCAGTGTAGGGTGAAATTCCGTATTGATAAAGATGATTACAAAGGAGCAATTGCTGATTATGATGCTATTATTAAATTGGATGCTAATAATCAGGATGCTTATTATCAGAGAGGATATTTTAAATTACAAACTCAGGATTTTGAGGGAGCATTAGCTGATTTTGATAAAACCATTGAGATTAATCCTAATGATGCAAAATCGTATAAAAAAAGAGGTAATGCAAAAGCAGCTTTACTAAAATATGATGATGCTTTATCAGATTACGATAAAGCGATTGATTTGAATAATACTGATCATGAACCTTATTTTAGAAAAGGTTTGGTATATATGCATAAATCAGACAATCAAAAAGCTATAATAAACTTTGACTTAGCCGTCAAATATAAGAATGATTATTTTGAGTCGTATTATTTACGTGGTGTTGCTAAGGCAATGCAACAAAAATATGAAGAGTCAATAAAGGATTTTAATTTAACGCTTAAATACAATAAGAACTATTATGACGCATATTTAGGAAGAGCTGTTTCTTTAGGTATTCTTGAAAAACATCAGGAATCATTGGCTGATTATGATATATATCTTAGCAATGTAAATGATAATGGAAGTGCTTTTTTGAATAGAGGAGTATCAAGAATTAATATAAATGATTACAAAGGAGGATGTGAGGATTTTACAAAGGCTTTAGAATTAGGCATAAAACAAGCTCAGGATATGTTAAATATGTATTGTAAATCAACTAAGAATAATTAAATAAACTTAAACGGATGAAACTACTATTTAAGAAAATAGCAGGAGTTATTACAATAATAATTGTTTTATTTCAATTTTCCGTAAATGCTCAAGATACTTTAGACCTTAAAAAAATAGAAAAAGCTGTCGATAAGTATTTGACTTATTTTTCCAATGATAATCCCGGAGCTGTTATTTTAGTAATAAAAAATGAAGAAATTATCTTTAATAAGGCTTATGGATTATCGAATGTGCAAGAAAATGAAATAATGACGGTCGATAAAGTGTTTAATATTGCAGAATTGTCAAAATCATTTACTTCACTTGCAATTCTTAAACTAGTCGAAAAAAACAAACTGAGTTTAGACGATAATCTTATAGATATATTTCCAGATTTCCCGGAATATGGTAAGACAATTAAAATAAGAAATCTTTTGAATCATACATCAGGCCTGATAAGTTATAATAATGAAAATATACATTCAAATGATCAGGTTTACGAATTTTTAAAAAATCAAGATGAACCTGTTTTTGAACCGGGAACCAAATGGAAATACAGTAATTCGGATTATGCTTTACTAGTAAAGATTATTGAAAAAAGTTCAAAAAAGTTATATAAGGATTTTTTACATAAGTATATTTTCAAGAAACTATTTATGAGTAATACTTTTTTAGCAGATGAGATTAGCGATCAAAATATAGCTGAAAGTCATTTCAAAGAAGATGAAAAATATATTGCAAAAAAAGATATTAGTAAAATGTATGGAGAGCAGGGGATATATACTAATTCTATAGATTATGCCAAATGGACTAAAGCTTTATTTTCAGAAAAATTATTGAAAAGCGAAAGTCTTTCTAAAATATTTTCTGTTGAGAAATTATCTGATAATAAGGATGTTCCTTATTATGGTTATGGCTGGGCTGTAATGAAAAAAAATGGTGTTCGTTATAATTGGCATGGTGGTTCTCAAAGGGGGTATTCAAACTTAGTTTTACTCTTGCCTGATACTCATATGACAGTTTTAATATTGACCAATAGAAATGATGGTTATGACTTTTTAAAAATGTCAATCTATATAGCTAAGTTATTTGATAAGGATTTGAAATTATAATTCTCTTAGTGATACGATGACTTTAAGTCATCGTATCACTTTTTATCTACTTTTACTTCAAATCAAGACTCATCTTTGTAAATTAATCCAAAATTCTTAGCTGCAATTTTGTTAATTAGCTTCCCAGTACGCAAATCTGAATAATCTTTAGCTGATGAAAATGACCA
>JAUVLS010000012.1 GCA_030600625.1 Bacteroidales bacterium | reverse complement strand
TAGAACAAATCAATTATAATTAACGATACCACTCATGGCTTGTAATCATTAATGCTTCCTGCACCGTAACACGTTTCCCCTCATTATATGCGGAAACAAAAGCATCATCTATTGTTGTTGTATTCCATATATGTACTCTATAATCACGAGCTGCTTTATAAACATAGAACGATCCAACGGAATACTTTCTCCAACCTTCGTGGAACTCAGTTCGTACTTCTTTATCTAAGTTATATTTATTAAAATATCTGCTTATATTAATTGGTCGATGACCAGCTGCAATTTGAACCCTGTAATAAATTCCTGATTCAGGTTCCAGCATATTTGTAAGTTTTGTATTCTCTCGAATCAGCTTTAAGGCACTTTCAGCTATTTCAATTTTTACTTTACCTGTGTAATCTTGTGGCTGAACATAATCAATTGGCTCGGTTATAGCTTCTCTGGTTGAAGAAATTATAGCCAATAAATTCTCCATCGACACATTTTCCAAATTAACATCTTTCTCAATTATATTGATACTCAAAGTATTGTCAGCTTCAATGTACGAGAAAGTTCCATCCATATTTGGTTTTTCAGTAATGTCTTCGTTTGGAACCAGTTTATATGAAACAACAAAATAAGGATCGGTTGGCAAGTTCATCCATAACAATTTTACGGTTTGATCTTTAAAAGTAAAAATTGCTTTTTTACTTTCTAATGCAACAGCAGAAAATCCTTCAGGAACCATTTCCTGGATCTTTGCAAATTTCTCCTTATTACCCTTATTTACGAGTAAATTTACCAGGTATTCGTTACTTCCCTGAGCAAGGTATGGTGTTTGTCGTATACATTTTACCTGTTCAACTCCTGATCCTGCTTTTTGAACCGGAGCTACAAGGTTTTTAAAATCGTTAATGTCAACAATCAATTTAGGGTCAATTGTTGAGGAAGGATTTATTACTATATACTTAGTATCTACCTCTACTGATTTTCTATCATTATCGGCAATGTAAGAGAATGTTCCGTTTAGATTAAAAGTCCCTTTTAATCTTTGATCAACTTGTAATTTATATGATATTGTTATTTCTTGCTCAGCAGGAAGTTTTAACCATATAAATTTTATTTTTTGATCTTTAAAACTAAAATCAGCGTTTGCAGTATTAACCGGAACAGGAGTTAAACCAGCAGGGATTTCTTGTTGAAATCTGGCAAAACTATCAAAATCAGATTTATTTAATGTAATTTCAACATAAATCTCATTTCCTGCTTCTACTTGTCCGGGAGCATTCATATCCACATTTACGTCTGAAAAAATAATATTCAAGACAAACAGGACAAACATATTTACAAGAAGCAATAGATATTTAATCATATAAGTAATTATTAAATTCCCAAGGCTCAATAAAAATAGCTATAATAATACAATAATAACAAAATATCAACATTGGTTATTAACAATTGTTAATAACTTTGATGCTTTGTTAATAATTACACCTTGTTAAAAATAACAAATTAAAAGTTTGGACTCAATAAATATTCAGAATAAAATTCATTGATTTTTTCAACAGCCTCATCGGCGGTATCCACAACCTTAATTAAATCAAGATCCTTTTCGTTAATATTATTTTCCTCAACCAAAACTACTTCTTTAATCCAGTTAATTAGTCCCTGCCAATAGGATGATCCAACCAGGATAATAGGAAATTTACCTATTTTTTCAGTCTGAATCAAGGTAATTGCCTCAAAAAGCTCATCGAAAGTACCAAAACCGCCTGGTAAAACGATAAATCCCTGGGCATATCTCATAAACATCACTTTTCTTACAAAAAAATGCTCAAAACTTATTAGTTTGTCAGGATCGATAAATAAATTAGCTGATTGTTCAAAAGGTAAATCAATATTTAAACCTACCGATTTCCCATTACCCTTCTTTGCTCCCATATTTCCGGCTTCCATAATACCGGGTCCACCACCTGTAATTACACCATACCCCTGTTGTGTGAGGTTGAAAGCAATATCTTCAGCAAGTTTAAAATACTTATTATCAGGTTTTGTTCTTGCAGATCCAAAAATTGAAACACAAGGCCCAATACGAGATAGTTTTGAAAAACCTTCAACGAATTCTGCCATTACTTTAAAAATGGTCCAGGTATCTGTTATTTGAATTTCATTCCAGCCTTTCTCCTGAAAAGCATCTTTTATTAATTCTTCGTTTGTCATATGCCTTTAGTTTTTAAAACCAAATATTTAGTTAAGCTTACTAAATTAAGCTTTTTTACTAAATAAATTATTGAAGTTCTTTAATTAAAAATTGCGCCGTATAACTTTCTGTATTCTTTATGATCTCTTCAGGAGTACCGGTACATAATATTTCGCCTCCCTTTGCTCCGCCTTCTTTACCTAAATCAATAATATGATCAGCAACTTTAATTACATCCATATTATGTTCAATTACAATAACAGTATTACCTTTATCTACAATATTATTTAGTACTTTTAATAATACTCTGATATCTTCAAAATGCAGCCCGGTTGTAGGTTCATCTAAAATATACAATGTTTTTCCTGTGCTTTTCTTAGCTAGCTCGGCTGCCAATTTTACACGCTGTGATTCACCCCCTGAAAGCGTTGTTGATGGCTGACCCAATGTGATATAACCTAAGCCAACGCCTTGAAGTGCTTTTAATTTTTGTTTAATAGATGGTATTTGATCGAAAAATTCAACACCCTGGTTGATTGTCATATCAAGCACATCACTTATAGATTTTCCTTTGAATTTTACTTCGAGCGTTTCTCTATTGTAACGTTTTCCGTTGCAGTCTTTGCAATGCACATAAACATCAGGCAAAAAATTCATTTCAATAGTTCGTAACCCTGCGCCCTGGCATGTTTCACATCTACCACCTTTTACGTTAAATGAAAAACGCCCCGCCTTGTATCCCCTGATTTTAGATTCAGGTATTTGCTCAAATAGTTTACGAATATCAGAAAACACGCCTGTATATGTTACCGGGTTTGATCTTGGTGTTCGACCCAGAGGTGATTGATCTACCTCAATAACCTTATCAATATTTTTAATTCCTTCAATAGATTCATAATCTAAGGTCTGTTTATTACTTCTATAAAAATATCTGCTTAAAATCGGGTGTAATGTTTCGTTTATTAATGAAGATTTTCCACTACCGGAAACACCAGTTACACAAATAAATTTACCTAATGGAATCTTTAAAGTAACATCTTTAAGATTATGCCCTGTTGCTCCTTTTAAAACTATTTCTTCACCATTCCCTTTTCTTCGTGTTTGAGGAACTTCAATCGTTTTTTTACGGTTTAAATAATCTGCAGTAAGTGAACAGGATTTTAGGATATCATCTGGCGTTCCTGTAGCAACTATTTTCCCTCCATGTCGTCCTGCTTTTGGCCCCATGTCAACTACATGATCTGCTGATAATATCATCTCTTTATCATGTTCAACAACAATAATAGAATTACCTGTATCGCGCAGTTGTTTTAATGAGTTTATCAATTTCAGGTTATCTTTTTGATGCAGTCCAATACTGGGTTCATCTAAAATATATAGAACATTTACCAGTTTAGATCCTACTTGTGTGGCTAATCTGATTCGCTGACTTTCACCTCCGGACAGACTTCTTGCAGTTCTATTCAATGCCAGGTAATTTAATCCAACATCCAGTAAAAAGGATAAACGCTCTTTTATCTCTTTTAAAATATCCCGTGCAATAATTTTTTGTTTATCAGAAAACTGTTCTTCTAAGTTACTGAACCAATCATACAATTCATCAATATCCATATTGGCTATTTCAGCAATATTTTTTTCGGCAACTTTAAAATGCAAAGATTCTTTCTTTAACCGATGACCATTACATTTTGGGCAAGTAACTTTTTTAACAAATTGATCGGTCCATTTCTTACCATTATCAATCGCTTTATCTCGCTGAAAATTGTTGATATAATTAACGATACCATCAAAACTCAAAAAATAATTGGAAAATTTGCCAAGAGGTGTATTTAACAACTTAAACGATTCATCGGAACCATAAAGAATAATATCTAATGCCTTTTTTGGTATGTCTTTTATCGGAGTGTCAAGTGTAAATTTATACTTAGCCGCAATTGCTTCCAGTTGCCAAAAAAATAAAATGTTTTTATACTTACCTAATGGTGTTATTCCTCCATTCTTTATACTTTGGTTTGAATCAGGTATGATTTTTTTTATATCTATTTCGTTAACATATCCTAAACCATTACATCCCGGGCAAGCTCCCTGCGGAGAATTAAACGAGAAAGTATGTGGAGCAGGTTCATTGTAAGATATTCCGCTAGTAGGACACATTAATTTTCGACTGAAATATTTAATATTCTCCGTGTCTTTTTCGAGAACCATAAGAATACCTTTTCCCTGATCCATAGCCGTTTTCACTGTTCTCTTTAATCTTTTAACATCCTTATCAGATACTTTTAGTTTATCAATAACAGTTTCAATATGATGCGTTTTATAACGATCAAGTTTAAGACCATGTGTAAGTTCAGTTATTTTTCCATTTATTCTGGAATATAAATATCCCCTTTTTCTGGTTTGCTCAAACAACTCTCGATAATGTCCTTTTCTACCCTGCACTAGGGGAGCTAATATCATAATGTTTTTACCATTAAACTGATCAAGGATTAATTTTATGATTTGTTCATCGGTATACTTGACCATTTTTTCGCCAGTAACATATGAATAAGCATCAGAAGCACGTGCAAATAATAATCTAAGGAAATCATATATTTCGGTTACTGTTCCTACTGTTGATCGAGGGTTTCTGTTTGTTGATTTTTGCTCAATTGAAATAACAGGGCTTAATCCTGTTATTTGATCAACATCAGGACGTTCCATATTACCAATAAACTGACGAGCATAAGCTGACAAGGTTTCAATATAACGCCTTTGCCCTTCAGCATAAATTGTATCAAAAGCCAGAGAAGATTTTCCACTTCCGCTTAAACCCGTAATTACTGTGAGTTTGTTTCGAGGAATTGAAACATCAATATTTTTTAAGTTATGAACTCTTGCACCAAGAACCGTAACTTCTGATGTTTTTTTTACTTTTTCATCAAGTTGTTGCAGCAATTCTTTATCCAATGTTTAAATCTTTTTAATCAATAACAGCAGTTGAGTCAATTTCAGAATAATCAATAATTTTTGAGTAACTTCTATATCCTTCTTTTGGAATCTTTATAAAATACTCTTTATTGGTTTTATTCGTAAGAAAAGAATCTCTTAACCAAGGGTTAAAATACTTCAAAATTTTGTAATTTATAGAATATTTCTTGGCAAAATCTGCAAAATCTGTAACTGCAGAATCTACTTTAACTTCAAAGGTTGGAATTATGTGATACATATCTTTATCTCTAACATGAAATCCGTATTGATCAGGGTTCTCAAGTATCAACTTAATAGCAAGGATGCGATATATATATCTACCTGTTTCGTTGTTAAGTAATAAGTTATAATAATTATTTTCTTTTTGCCTGTTTACTTGTCTTATTAATCCCCTTCGTCCCATATTATACGATGCAGCAGCCATTGTCCAGCTACCGAATAATTCGTGCGCATCTTTTAAAAACCCGCATGCTGCTTCTGTAGATTTTTCGAAATGATATCTTTCATCTACTTCATCGTTCACTTCTAATCCGTAATCTTTAGCTGTTCCTTTTAACAACTGCCAGATACCAACAGCTCCTGATGGTGAAACTGCATTTTTCAAATCGCTTTCAGCCAAAACCAAATATTTGAAATCATCAGGTATCCCATTATCTTTCAGTATTTTTTCAATTTCAGGAAAATATTTATTGGCTCTTTTGATAAATAAAAGTGTTTGTGATTGCCAGTATGTATTTATCAATAATTCCTGATCTAATGACTCCCTTATATCAAAATGATCTAAAGGAACAGCCTCGCCGGCAAACGTTAAATCATCCGGAAGTGATAATGAAAATACTGAATATTTCTTTTGAAAAGCTTGCTGAAAATCATTATCAGTAGGTTTTTCTTCCGGTCGTGAATTAATAAAAATAAGAGAAGCTATTAACAATCCTAATAAAGTCAAAAATGTATATTTTCTTTTCATATTTTATTATTTCTTAAATATCCAAAAGCACAAAAAATTTATATAATTATATAAACAATAAAATGTAACAAAAGTTACAAAAATAGATATTTTTTTAAAGGTAAATATGAGAATTATCAAAGTGAATAATTAATTCCGGCATATATTCCAATCGAATAAGGATGCGATTCGACAGACGAACTGGAATTAATTTCATTTAAATAATATTTAATGGATGGTTCCAAACGAATATTTATTCTATCCATTAGCGGATATTCAATACCAAACCCAAGTGTACTATTATAATTAATTGTATTTACACCCTTAGTTTCACCAATAACTTCTTTACTGCCGGCATACTTAAGATACACATCATTCCCAATTAAAAAATTAGCTCCAAACCCACCAACAATATTAAAATCTACATTTTTATCAATTAATTTATACCGCATTAAAAACGGAACTTCTACATATTGGAAACTCTGCTGAATTTCTGCATCAAGGTTATTAAATATCGGATCGGATACATCGGCTACCCCTTTGCTATCTGAAAGATTATTAACTCTCATTAATTTTTCGTCAATAATTACATACGGGGAGTTAAATGAAATATCACCAGATGAATTTGTAATTGAATATGAATTTATAAATCTGTCTTTGTATTCTTCAGCAACCAAATCGTATGCTGTATTAGCATAAACCGACATATAATCAAAAGACTGACCCATAGTTGTATAATAAACTCCTGCCTGAACAGTGAGCCTGCCAATAGCCTTATATTGTACATTCAAACCTCCGGTATAAGACATAATAGGATTTTCTGCACTATTATAATAATCTTGATTATAGTCACCACCTGCTTCAGCAATATACCTGTATGAATATAAAGGTGAAAACTCTCCTCCTAAAATCCATTTATTATTTTTTGGCTCTTTATCTTCAATTAAATCATTTAATACATAAGAATTATAAATATCAGGAAACGAATTTAAATATGATTTAACTCTTTGTTTTCTTACGTCAATTATCGCTAACTCAACACCTTCTGATTTAATAGATATTTGCTTTTGTGAAAGTTTTTCAAGATTTTTTTCTCTTTTTTCAATATCACTTCCAACAGGTATTAGATTATTTGAACTGTAAGATTTAATTTCTGCAAAATCTGCTTCAGCAATAAGTTTTTGATTTCCTATATCAAGTTCTTCGATTTTTTTATCTTGCCTGTCGGCAGACAGGTTTTCGAGATTCTCAGCAATTCTTTCATTAACTTTTTCCTGATTCAATATTTTAATTTCATTTTCAGATTCCTGTTGTAAATTATTTTCAGTAATCACTAAGTTGTTATCAAAACTTTCACCATTTTTTGATAAGTATAAATAACCTGAACCGATAATTGCAAAAGCAGCTACAGCAGCAGCAATTTTATAAATAGTAATTCTTTTTGCTTTTTTGTTATTATCTAATGCTTGCTCAATATTTCCCCAAATATCATCAGGAGCAGATTGAGAATAATCCCTTAACTGTTTTTTAAAAACATCATCCATCTGATCAAAATTCACACCCATCATACCCAGTTTACACTTATGTTATAATATTTTTTCACTTTCTCTTTCAATATTTCACGTGCCCGCGACAAGTTAGATTTGGAAGTTCCCTCTTTAATATTTAGTTTTTCACATATTTCTTTATGCGAATATCCTTCAATAGCATAAAGGTTAAAAACCATTCTGTATTGTGGCGACAATTCCTGTATCAGCTTTAATAAATCTTTTGCCGCTAAATCACTCAAAATATGATCGTATTGTTTATGATTTGCGTCATATTCTGTTTCCATATTTACAGCAAACAAATAATTTTTATCCCTAAATCTCTCAAGTGCCGTATTTGCAATAATTCTTCTAATCCAACCTTCGAAAGAACCTTTATTATTAAATTGCTTAAGATTTAAAAAAACTTTTATAAATCCGTCTTGCAAAATATCTTTTGCTTCATCTTCATTATCGGCATATCGCAAACACATTCCATACATCTTGTCGGCAAAAAGCTGATACAATCTGTTTTGTGCTACTCGATTGCCTCTTAGGCAAGCTTTTATAATGTCAGTGTAATTATCCAAAAGATATCCCCGGTTTTTCGATGATATACAAATCTATGAATAATTTTACTACAAAAAGCTTGCTAAACTTTTTTTGTTTGTTTTATAAAATGTAGATGAAGAAAATAGTACTTGGGTTGCGTAGAATATTTAAAAATAAAATAAAAATTTAATCAAAACGCAACCATTTTATAAAAAAATTCGTCTAACTTACACATCATTAAGGAGATTATTAGAATTATTAATTCTGCGGCAATTACATCGTCAGGATTTAAGACATTAGTAATTAACACCTTAACAAAACTTAATTGTGAGAATTAATTTAAGTATTATGGACATGGTTGTTAAGTCGCAATCCAAAAATGTTCATAAAGAAGTAAATATTGGAGTTATAATTATATTTATAATTGTTACTCTTATTTTTTTGCTTTCGTTAACTCAAAGCAACTATAGCAAAGAGTTATTCAGTCAAAAAACTGAATTCAGGAAGTAAAGGCAACAAATACACTTGTTCTGTAGCTTTAAACAGACAATTTTTTTTAAATTATAAATACAAAAAGTGGATGATTTTTTCATCCACTTTCATTTTATATTACGATAAATTCTTAAATATGAATTACCTCATCATAAGCTGCAGCTGCAGCTTCCATAATAGCCTCGGACATGGTTGGATGAGGATGAATTGATTTTATTAATTCATGGCCTGTGGTCTCCAATTTTCTGGCAACAACTAATTCAGCAATCATTTCAGTAACATTAGCACCGATTAGATGCGCACCCAACAGTTCACCGTATTTTTCATCAAAAATTAATTTAACAAATCCATCTCTTTCACCAGCGGCACTTGCTTTTCCTGAAGCTGTAAAAGGGAATTTACCTACTTTAATTTCAAAACCGGCTTCCTTAGCAGCTGTTTCGGTCAACCCCACCGAAGCAACCTCAGGAGAAGTGTATGTACAAGCAGGAATATTTTTGTAATTAACAGGGTCAGGATTTAAACCAGCAATTTTTTCGACACAAGTTATTCCTTCAGCCGAAGCAACATGAGCTAAAGCAGGACCATGAACAATATCACCTATTGCATAAACTCCAGTAAGGTTAGTTTTATAATAATCGTCAATTTTTATTTTTCCTTTTTCAAGCTCAATTCCCAACTCTTCAATTCCTATATTTTCAAGATTTGGTGTTACGCCTACTGCAGATAAAACAATTTCAGCTTCGTGAGTTTCTTCGCCTTTCTTAGTCTTAATAACAACCTTACAAACATTTCCACTCGTATCGACAGATTCGACGGAAGAGCTAACCATAACTTTTATACCAGCTTTCTTGAAAGAGCGACCTAACTGTTTCGAAACTTCTTCATCTTCGTTCGGAACAACATTTGGTAAGAACTCAACCAAAGTAACTTTTGTACCGACTGAATTATAGAAATTAGCAAATTCACTACCAATTGCTCCTGAACCAACAACAATCATTGATTCTGGCTGTTTAGGCAATGTTAAAGCCTCTCGATAGCCAATTATTTTTTTACCATCTTGCTTTAAATTAGGTAATTCTTTTGATCGTGCTCCTGTAGCTAAAATAATATGTTTAGCTTCAATCTCTTGCGTATTTCCGTCAGCATTTGTTACTTCAACTGTTTGATTGTTCTTTAATTTACCGTATCCCTGTATATGATCTATTTTATTCTTTTTGAAAAGAAACTGAATTCCTTTGCTCATACCATCAGCAATACCACGACTCCTTTGTACCATCTTCTCGAAATCTGCTTTGGCTTTTCCTTCGATGCTTATACCATAATCGGCAGCATGCTTTATATAATTAAAAACCTGTCCGCTTTTAAGTAATGATTTGGTTGGTATACAGCCCCAGTTAAGACAGATACCACCTAATTCAGATTTTTCAATCACGCCTACTTTCATACCTAACTGTGATGCCCTGATTGCAGCTACGTAACCACCTGGCCCGCTACCTACTATAATTATATCGTAACTCATTTTTATTGATTTGTATTTTAAACTTGAATAATAAAATTTATGCGAAATTATAGCTTATTTATTTGATATTAAAATTTTTCAGACCCTCTGTTTTTTTAACTTGATTTTCCTTACAGATAATTGGAATAACTTAGCCAATATAAAGATAATAACCAATGAAAAAATAATTGATGCACCAGATGGAATATTAATTTTATATGAAATAACTAATCCAAGAAAAGCACCAATAAGACCTATAACAATTGAAGCTATGATAATGTTTTTGAAATTTTTTGTAAATAAATTCGCTGTTGATTGTGGAATTGTTAATAAAGAAATTACCAATATAATACCAACTACCTTTATATTAAGTACAATAGTTAATGCGACTAAACTTATAAGTATATAATTAATTAAACTTACAGCTATCCTATGGGTTTTTGCAAACTCCTGATCGTAAGAAATAAAAAGAATAATGCGGTAAAAAGCGATGAATACAATAATCAAAATCAGGCTCAAACCCGCCATTAATAATATATCCAGTGTTGAAACTGTTAGAATACTACCAAATAAATAAGACATTAAATTAGGAGCATAACCTGGCGTTAGAAAAATAAACATAATTCCCACGGCCATTCCAAACGACCACAAAATACCTATAACCGAGTCTTCTCTAATTTCCGATCTTTTCGATACAAATTCAATTCCCAATGCCGAAAAAACAGCAAATACTGCTGCTGCAATTATAGGATTGAAACCAAAAAAGTATCCTATACCAATTCCTCCAAACGAAGCATGAGTTATTCCACCACTTAAAAACACCATTCGACGTGTTACTATATAAGTGCCAATAATTCCACAGCTTATACTTGCCAGAATACCTGCCAATAAAGAGTTAGTAATAAATTTATATTGTAATAATTCTGAAATCATTTTAGTGATTATGTTTTTTTAATACTGTATGCGGTACATCACCATGAGTAATTAACTTAATAGGGCAATCATATAATGCCAATTGTTTTTCTGATATTTTGTTTGATTTATGATAATGCAAACTGCGATTTACACAAGCAATTGTTTTAACATAACTTGAAATAGTTCCAACATCGTGAGTTACAATGATTATGGCCATTTCTTTGTTTAACTCATTTAAAATCTCGTATAGTTCTCCTTCGAACTGATTATCGACAAATGTATTTGGCTCGTCGAGGATTAATAAACGTGGTGAAGAAACAATTGCTCTTGCCAATAATACTTTTTGCATTTGTCCACCAGACAATTCTCCTATTGGTGAGTTTTTAATATTACATATTCCTATTCGTTCTAATGTATTAACGGCTTCTAATTTATCTGCTTTTGAATGTCTGCTTAAAAAACCTGACTTATAAATAAGGCCTGATAATACTACGTCTTTAACAGTAATTGGGAACTTCTTATCTATTTTATTTTGTTGAGGTAAATATCCAATCTTATTATTTCTATCAGTTCTAAGGTCGTCACAAAATTTCACAGAGCCTTTTAAAGGTTTTAAAAGTCCCAAAATTACATTTAGCAATGTTGTTTTCCCCCCGCCATTCGGACCTATGATACCAATAAAATCATCATCGAAAATATCTAACGAAACATCTTTTAAAATTATCTCATCATTATATCCTGCAAACACTGACTTTATTTCAACAATTTTACTCATTATATGATTTTACTATTTCGTCAACAATCAATTTCAAGCTTTCTGGCCAATTGTATGATAAAGGATCGATTTGAACAACCCTGCCATTTATTTCTCTGGCAATAACTTCAGCATTGTGTGTACTAAATTGCTTTTGTACAAAAATAACTTTTATTTCTTCTTCTTTAGCCACTTCGATAATTTCCTGAATATTAGCAGGTGTTGGTTCCTTACCATCAATTTCGATTGAGATTTGCACCAAACCATAATCACGTGCAAAATAGCTTAATGCAGGATGAAAAATAATGAATTTATTTCCATGATACAACTTTAATTGTTCAGTAATATATGAATCCAGGCTATCTATTTCGTTTAAAAAAGAATTATAATTTTTAGTAAAATCTGAATCGAATTCAGGATAAGTTTTAATCAAATACTGATATAAAAAATCGACTTGTTTTTTCACTTCTTTAGGTGATGTCCATATGTGTGGATCAACTCCATGGTGATGATGACCATTGTGTTCATGCTCATCTTTATGTATGTTCTCAGCTTCAATTAAGTTTGCTACAACTGACTGATCTACAACACACATTTCCGGATTAATATCTCTTAGTTTTTTCATCCAAGATTTTTCAAACTCGATATGACCAATTCTGATATATAAATTCGAAACAGATAATTCCTTCATTTGTTTTGGGGTTGGCTCATAAGTAACAGGACTCGCTCCGGGAGGAATCATTACATTAATGTTTAAACGATCACCGGCAATTTTCTCAACAAAATATTTCTGAGGTAAAACACTCACAGTAACAGACTGTTTATTAATATTTTGATTCTGCTGCTGATTATTACAGGAAAAAAGACCAATAACTACCAAAAGCGAGATAACAATTTTTCTCATCCCTTATTTATTTAGAATTGTTAAAAATAACAAAAATAAAAATAAAAAAGATATTATACTGTGGGAAACATTTTGTTAAATAAATTTTGTAGTCCCTGTTATATTATTCCCCTCCGTACCATGCTTTAAAATCGGAAACTTTTTCGCGGCTTACAATAATTTCTTTTTCGAATTCGAAGGGATATTTAATACGTAACCGACTGGTTGAATAAACGATAACATCGCTTATATGATCGAAATTAATAATAAAAGACCTGTTAGCTCTAAAAAATTTATTTGGATTCAATTGATTTGAAAGTTCTTCCAATGTACAATCAACAATAAACTTTCTTTTTTCATTGGTGATAATAAAAACAATTCTCCCCTCTGCATAAAAGAAGTAGATATCCTCAACAGCAATTGATTTAATATGCTCACCAATTTTTACCAGATATCGTGATTTGTATTTTTGATTTGAGCCAGATATTAGTTGTGCAAGTTGATCAAGAAATATATTCGTTTTAGGTGAATCAGAAGGCAGGTTCTCCTTCATGCTTTTAATTTTATCCATTGCTTTAGAGAGATCATCAAAACTCAAAGGTTTTAATAAGTAATCAATACTATTCAATTTAAAAGCATCAATGGCATACTCATTAAAAGCGGTTGTAAATATTATAGGTTTTTCAACTTTTACTGATTTAAAAATATCAAAGCTTAATCCATCGGTCAACTGAATATCCAAGAAAATTAAATCAACATCTTTTTGATTATCTTTTAAATAGCTCACACTTTTTTCGACTGTTGAGATTCTTGATAAAATCTCAATTTGAGGATCATATTTCTTTAACAGAAGTTCCAGCTTTTCAACTGCAGGTTTTTCATCTTCAATAATTAAAATTCTCAT